>NZ_JAQDBC010000011.1:0-73048 GCF_027681725.1 Caecibacter sp. AF58-12pH5A
TTCGAGCCAGTGATCCTCATTCGTTTTTATAGGGGCGTTATTTCACAGCCCCTTTTGCTCAATAATAGGGGTATGCGTCTTCGTCTTCGTTTTGATCGTCGTAATTATCGTAGTATATATCTGGCTTATCATAGTAGATGGTATTTCCAGATTGCGTGTATTGAGAACCGTCACTACCGTAAACCATATTCCCAGATTGTGTGTATGTTGTACCATCCTCCGCATAAATTGTACTACCAGATCGTGTATATGTCGTACCATCACTGCCATAGATTGTGTTGCCATTCTGTGTATAGTAATTTCCGTTGTCGTCATAAATCGTATTACCACTTTGGGTCATAACACCTGAATAGGCAAAGGTGCTAGCGGCGCAGAGGGTTAAAGCCGCAGCAATGAGCGTTGTTCGGATCATATGCATAAAAAAGACTCCTTAAAATTAAAATATTTTACTACTAGTATAAATCTTATGAGAAAATACATATAGACATAAGTTTAAAATATTACAAAAAACTTAGTTGAAAAATTATAGATGTTCATTCTCATTTATAATAAAGAGATGCGTCATTGTCTTTTTTTTCGTCGGGTTTGTCGTAGTAGACGGTGTCGCCGTATTTGGTGTATTGTGAGCCGTCGCTGCCGTAGATCGTATCGCCGTACTGCGTATACGAGCGGCCGTCGTTGGTGTAGACCGTGTCGCCGTATTTCGTATACGTCGTGCCGTCGCTGCCATAGACCGTATCACCGTATTGTGTGTAGGTTTTGCCGTTTGAGCCGTAGACGGTGTCGCCGTATTGTGTGTATTGTGTGCCGTCGCTGTCGTAGACTGTGTCACCGTATTGGGTCATCGTGCCGGAGTAGGCGAGGCCTGTGGCTGTACTGAGGGCGAAGAGAACGGCCATGAGTGTTGTTCGTACATATTGCATGGTGAGTACCTCCTGTCAGTATATGTTATATAGTATATATTATATATATATTATAATGCTCTGCGCGCGGGCTAGGAAGAAGACTTTGTTGCTTATCGGGATGAAGAGGGCGTATTAGTGCTTCCTAAAGATTGGGACGATGACGAATAAGTGGGAAATTTAGTGAGCTAAAGTGAAATTTTAGGATTCCCCAGAGATTAAGTGGCGTCCCGTACTCATTTTAGAAAACGGGATTGCATATATATTATCATTGAAAATTATTTCGCGTAGTCCACGAACGAATTTTGAGGGAGAATACCAAATAATACAGTGGGAAAAGGCGGGATTACTGAAACCGCCTGTCATCCGGACTAGCAAATTCTTGAAGCTACAAAAAGAAGATTTTGGCGAAAAGATAGGTAAACTGGCAGATGCAGATAGTATGTCTGTGCGGTTAGTGTTGTCGTTTTTCAAAAGGTCGTATTAAATAATAGGTAATTATAACAGTTTTGTGACAGTTACAAAAAATCACTTTCAATCGCCTTCTGCCTTATGTTAGAATATGGGCAACTAAAGACAGTATGTTTTGTCTATATCTGGTAGAGGTGATGTGGGATGTGGAGAAAGGCTATACCGCCGGGGGCGACGGTGCGGGATGTATTGACTGAGCGGGGTATGACGGTGCCTGTGTTTGCCAGATTGATGGGGTTTTCTGAGGCGCGGGCAGAGGCGTTTCTCTGTGGCGATGCGCTTTTGACACCGGAGATTGCGGCGGCTTTAGAGAAGATCTTGGGCGTACCGGCCAGGTTTTGGCGGAATTTGGAGCTGTCGTACCGGGCTGATTTGGCCAAGGTTTTGGAAGAAAATATGGTGTGAATGCGGAGGGAGTTGTGCAGTCGCTTGGTCAGGAGCGGCTGGACAGCTCTTTTTTGGTGGCCCTTGTCCTTGACGTTCTCTTTTTCTGGTTTTATAATATCCATAAAACCAGATATGTAAATATAAAGATTATATAATCCAAAAAGAAAGAAGGAATTTCTATGCCTATGATTCAAGCTAAAGTCACGGTTCCTATGACTGCCGAGGAGAGTGCTGTATTTCACACGGAGCTCACGCAGGCCGTCGTAGATATTCTCCACAAGCCTATGGAGTACGTCATGGTCCATGTCGGAGACGATGCTGATTTGTGGATGGGCGGTAAGAAGCTGAAGCGTGGAGCTTTTATTTCCTTTTTGTTTATGGGCGACCAGCCGGACGAAGCGTGCGCTGCTCTGACAGAGCGGGTTTGCCAGGTTCTGGCGCGTCATTTCTCCATCCCTGGCGCTAACGTCTATACAACATTCCAGACGGTCCGCCAATGGGGCAGTGATGGTGTATTATTCTAAAAGGGAGATGCGTACGATTGGATGAAAAACAAGCACTGGAAATTACGAAGGCCTTGGCCAACGAAACGCGCTTGCACATCCTCCAATGGCTGAAGGATCCGGACAGGCAATTTCCACCGCCTACGTCGTGTGACCATGACGATTGGCGTGACGGCGTCTGTGTGCAGACGATTCAGGAAAAAGCCGGTATTTCCCAGTCCGTTTGCTCCGGCTATTTGGCGGCTATGCAGCGGGCTGGCCTGGTGACGTCACAACGTATGGGAAAATGGACGTATTACAAGCGCAACGAAAAAACCGTTCAGGCTTACATTGAATTCCTGAAAAACCAGGTCTAGTTTGGTTCCCGCATAAAAAAAAAGAGCCGGTACAGCAAACTAGCTGCTGTACAAGCTCCTTTTGGCACTACGTTTTTAGTCTTCCGGCAATTTCCAGACGCCCAGTCCGGGGACGATATCGAAGCGCTTTTCTATGGCGACCGGCAAGGGATGGATGACGATTTCACCGGTAAGCTTGACGACGGACGAAAGCAGGTGGCCGCCACAGGTGACGAGGTGACCGTCTTCAAGCTGGGAGAATACGGCGTGGGCGTGGATGCCTACGCCGCCGTCCTTGCCTTTCGTTATGTTTCCTAAAAGAGAGGCCATTTCCAGCATGCCCGAGAAGGGATGGGTTTGGTACGTGTTCGTATCGGGATCAAAGGTAGCTAATTCGGCGCTGCTGCAGCCGCCAATGCCACGGAATTCGCCACCGAAGATGTTTTCCTTGGTACATACGTCTTTGAGAGCACGTACGACTTCATCGCCCGGATCGAGGCGGACGTAGAAGTCGCCGTTGATTTTTTTGTATTCCATAAAAAGGACCTCCTTTTTCTGTATAATACTATTATAGTCTGTTCGTTAAAAGAAACCAATGGGAAAAAGTCCGATCCTGCAATGCAGCATGAAAGGAGAAATGTATTATGAATCGCTGGGGAAAAATAGTATCTGTTTTAGGCGTGACTGCCGTTTTGGCTGGCGCTGCTGCTTTAGCACAGAGCTCAGCCCAGGCCGCGGCGCCTGCAGGCTTACGCTATTTTACGCAGCCGGCAACGGTGCAAGGGAGTACGACGCCGTACGGCAACAATGCAGCTCACGGCCATTATATTCAGGCCGGTGACGCCAAGCTGTATTATGAAATCTATGGGAAAGGAACGCCGGTCTTCGTCTTCCACGGCGGCGGTGTCGGTACGCCCTATGAAATGGGCTGCCTCATAGACAAGCTGCGCCAGGATCACGAAGTCATCGTCGTTTCTACACGGGGCCACGGCCGCTCGGAAATTGGCCATTCGCCGATTACATACGAACAAAAGGCTACGGATATGATCACGGTCATGAAAGCTGTGACCGGCCAGCCGGCCATCATCCTGGGCTTTAGTGATGGTGCCTATACGGCGTATAAGGTAGCTGACCTGTATCCGCAAGGCGTCGACCGCATCGTCGCCATCGGTGCCGGTACCCTCAAAGCCGGCTATTTCAAGCCAGGCCTTACCGTTGAGGACCTGGAAAAAATGGACCAGGCCTTCGTCGACCAGCAGCGCCGCCTCATGCCGGAACCGGAACGGTACCAGGAATTTCTCACGCAGTACATGGATTTTTGGAGCCGCATGAACGTAGGCAAGGAAACCTTCGGCGCCATTCAGTGCCCGGTCCTGCTCATCGTCGGTGATGAAGACGACCATGCGCCTGTAGCTACGGTGCTGGAAGCGCATCAGCTGATTCCCAATTCGCGCCTCTGCGTCGTACCGAAAGCCTGGCACACGGCCTTCTTGGATAATTTCCCCGTTACGTGGGCAGCCATAGAGCCTTTTATCGCCGCTGACCGGTCTGCTCTTACAGGCAGCAAAAAGCTTGCCGCCAACGACCAGTAAGGAAATTTACAAAAACTTTATCTCCCTTTTATCTGGTGGATATATGTCCATGGTATGCTGAGCCTGAAAGCTAGGAGTCGTCTAACCAGGCTGCGGCAGCCATGGGCTTTTTGCTGTAAGGAAAGTCAGAGAACAGGAGGGGTACGGATGTGTTACACGGCGAAAGAAGTGGCAAAGTGGTTTCTCAATTATAATCAGTATGAGCAAAAGGTGTACGGCGATACAGAATATATTTCTGATTTCAAATTGCAAAAGCTCCTGTATTACGCATACGGTGCGTACCTTGCAATTTATGACCAGCGGCTCTTTGATGAACCGATTCAGGCCGGCCAGCACGGCCCCTTTGTACAGAGTGTCTATGAAGCGTATAAGCATTTTGGCCTGAAAGGGATTACGGAGTTTGAACCGCTGCAGGAGGTCTTTTCCGAACAGGCCCAAAGTGTCCTCCAATGGGTGTACGAAAACTTCGGCCAGTACACGGCCTGGGCCTTGCGCAATATGACGCATGCAGAAGATCCGTGGCAGGAAGCGATTGCCAATTCGGCCATGAGCGACGCTGCTATTGTAGCGTTCTTCCAGCGGAATTATGTAGAAGTCGTATAGGAGAGCTTCTTTATATGCAAAAAAATGACCCGTTGTGCTCCGTAGGAGACAACGGGTTTTCTTATGTCTGGACATAGTTATAGCAGGGAACAGCAAGGAGAAAGATTGTTAAAGAGAGAGATACAGTAGTGCTGTTTCCTGCTATAATGGGGAGAAACCTTATGCATACGTATATCATAACGTTCTCTTGCCGTTTCGTCAAGACATTATTTTTCTTATAATAAGATAAGAAAAATATGGGGTCTGTCAGACGCCGGCTTTTTCGTAGTGGAATACGATATAGACGATGGCGGCTAAGACGACGATACCCGGGCAGACGATGCCGTACATGACGGTGTAGCCCCAGGCGCGGGCGACGATGCCCAAGGTAGCGGCGGCGAGACCGACGAAGATATCGAGAAACCAAAAATAGGTGGCCGTAGCAGCACCGGCCCGTGCAGGCGGCACGCTCTGAATGGCCAAGGTCTGAAAGGCCGGACTGAGAGCACCAAAGCCGAGGCCCAGGATGACGCCGGAAATATACAGCATCAGGGCTGTATCGACACGGCTGAAGAGGATGAGGCCGCCAATGAAGAAGAGAAAGCCCGGTGCGACGATGCAGGGTGCGCCGTAGTGATCAAACATGTGACCGATGAAGGGCCGGCTGACGACGATGGATAAGGCAAAGACGGCAAAGAAGACGCCTGTCTGGTTGTCGAGGCCTAACGTGTGCATGTAGAGGGGAATAAAGGTGAGGACGCCACCGTAGGAGAAAAAGACGAAGCCGCCTAAGAGGGAGGCCGGCAAGGATTTCTTTTCCAGCAAATGAGCTAAAGGCGATGTATCACGTGTGACCTTCGGTTCGATAATATTCGCAGGTAAACGGATGGAGAGGGCCCCAATGAGCATGGCGACGGCAAGGACGGTAAGGATGAGAAACAGGGCGCCAGGACTCAGCATATTATATAATAAGAGGCCGGCTAAAGGGCCGATGACCATGGCCAGATCGGTCGTTACGGAGAAATAGCCAATGCCCTCACCGCGGCGTGCTGACGGGATGACGAGGACGGCAATGGCGGCAGCTGTCGTCGTGGCTAAGGAAAAGAGCATGCCGTGTATAAAACGCAACACATAGATTTCTCTTATGGAAAAGATGAAGTTAAACGCTGTGATGACAATGAGAAAACAAATCAGTGCGATGAGCAGTAAATGACGTTTGTTGCGCTTGTCAATCATATAGCCGGCAACAGGGCGAAAGAGACTCGTACCGATCTGAAAGGACGTCATGGCCAGGCCGGCCTGGACGTCGTTGCCGGAAAATGCAGAAATGACGTAGAGAGGAAGCGTCGTTACGAGAATGTACTGTGTAATGAACTGGAAAAAATTAATCCCACCCATACAGAGAAAAGGTGGTGTCCATAATTTAGCTTTTGCCATATAGTGCTTGCGCCTCCTAAGAAAAATAAACAACGTATCTCATTGTACTCTTTGAAATGGAAATGTCAAGTTGTTGTATCTGACGGGGTTATTGAGAGAAAAAGTGTACATATAATAGATATATACTATACTGAAAATGCACGGGATTGTGACGCAGACGGCATAGAACTTCCGGGCCGGGCAGTCGAAATACTGGACTAATTATGGTAAAATATAGGTGGCTCTGAAGAGATGTGTTCTCTTCAGGCAACAATGGTGACATTACGACAGGAGACAGATAGACATGAGAACGGAAACAGGTATTGTACAGAAAATATTGCCTAACGGCATGGTATTGATTAAGGCGAGCCGGACGAGCTTATTTTCCCGTCACGCATCGTCCATTGGCAACGCCACAGCGCCTATTGAAGTGCGCAACGAAATCGGTGCTGTCCAAGGGGATTTCGTCGAATTTGCCTTGCCCCAAAATAACATTGCCTTAGGCGGCTTTGTAGGCTTTGGTATTCCTATGCTCATCGTGCTTTTGAGCATTATCGTCATGTATACGCAAGGACCGTCCTGGGGCTTTTCAGAAGATGGCGCTGCAGGCATCGGCTTTATCGTCGGCCTCGTCCTTTCCTTCGTTGTCATGAAAGTGGTGAACAAGCTTTGGAAGGGCCAGCGTTCAGAAGCGACGATCTTGCGCATTATCCGCCAGGATGCAGAAGAAGAGGAACATTTGATGCAATAATATAGTTTGAGACGAAAACAGTTTCCCCATGGTTTGCCTGTGGGGGAACTGTTTTTTAGTGGTGAGAAGCGTGGCTGCGACCGGGCTTTTGGTCATTGACAATATTCTCCCGTTTCCCATACAATGAAAAGAGACCAAGCGGTCCGTTTGTAGCACGAAGAAAAGGAGATTGCCATGAACCGATTTGATGAACAGGATGTTTTTGCCGGCTTGTTTGACTCTGACCTCGCTGATGATGGGCAGGAGCTATTCAGCCCGGAAGATGTAGCCGTGCTGGAGGAACGTGTGGCTGCCGGCGATTCCCACGCCATGGTGGAACTGGCGGCGTATTGCCAATATGGCCACAAGAAGGATCTGAAGAAGGCCACTAGCTTGTACAAGAAGGCAGCTAAGCTGGGTGAAGACGATGCTATGCTGGCTTTAGGCGATTTGGCTTTTGAAGAAAAGAAGTACGCCAACGCCGTGAAGTGGTATGAAGCGGCTGTGGCAGCAGACAATTTGGAAGCTATGCTGGAGCTGGCCCGGCTGTACCTGGAAGGTGACGGGGTACGCAAAGACCACAAGAAGGCGAAGGCCTTGTATGTGAAAGCGGCAGAGACAGGGGATACTGCAGCTATGGCAGAATTGGCCGACCATTATTACCGCGGTGATTTTGCCAAGACCGATTATGCCAAGGCTCTCGCGTGGTATGAAAAGGCCTTTGCCGACGGCTGGGTTGAAGCGGCCAATTATATTGGCGATATTTACAACGAAGGCGGTTATGGCGTAGAGCAGGATACAGAAAAAGCCAAGGAATACTATGAAAAGGGTGTAGCCCTAGGTAACGATGACAGCTATTACGCCTTGGGAATGGAATTGCTCGATGAGGCTGAACCGGATTACGAACGGGCCTTTTCCCTCTTTACGCAAGGGGCAGAACGGCAGTCTGCCGATGCCATGATTGCCTTATGTGACGCCTATCGTTTTGGCCGTGGCACGGAACGGGATTTCCCGTCCTTTATCAAATGGGCTAAAAACGCGGCCCTGGCCGGCGATGAACGGGGCTTTTTCTATCTCGATGGCGCGCGCTATCTCTTTGATGAACCGGATCTCTTGCCGTACCAGAACGAAGCGGCTGTGGAAGCCTTGCGGCAAAAGGGAGACGGCCTGTCCTTGTATATACTGGGCAAGCTGGCGATTACCAATCTTGCAGAAGGTCAGTTAGGCAGTGAAATCGATGCCCTTCCCTATTGGGAACAAGCGTCTGCACAAGGCTATGTACCGGCGACAGCAGAACTGGGCCTGTTCTACTATGCCTTGTCGGAAGAGCAGCCGGAGCAGGTGGATAAAGCCTTCCCGTATTTGCTGCAAGTGGCACAGGCAGGGGCCGTGAAGGCCATGTATGCTTTGGCCCATATGTATCATGAAGGCGAAGGGATACCGGTGGACGATGTGCAGAGCCTGGCCTGGCTGGAAAAAGCTGCCGCAGCCGGTGATGCCGATGCGTGCTACCTCTTGGGACAGGAATACGATGAAAATCTGGACCAGGGCCTGTATGACGGCCTGGTGCAACGGGATAATGCCAAAGCCTTTACGTTGTTCAAACGGGCTGCAGAAGCCGGCAATGTACCCAGCATGACCTTCTGCGGCGTTCATCTGGCTACGGGAAGCGGTGTAGAGAAAGATACGGAAACAGGCTTGAATATGGTTTGGGAAGCGGCTCAGTTAGGCGATGAACGTGCCAACGAGCTGGTAGATGAGCTGCTCAAGGACGAGGACGAATAGGTTTCCGCGTGTGAACGAATTGTGAACGAATATAGATAGTGAAAGCTCAAGCTTGCTTTTTGGCGGCTTGAGCTTTTTTTGAGCGTTTTTCTTCGCCAGTCTGGGCAGCTGCTCCCAAAAGGATGCGGGAGCCAAGCCGTTAAGAAGAAAGAATACTTAGGAGGCAAAGTACCACAAAGAAAATAATGGAAAAAAATACGTTTTTTTATTCTAAATTATAACATAATAGGATATATAACTAGAATCGATTCTAGAAGCGTCTATGAAATAAGAAATGGATGTATTAATTTGTGAAAGGGTTAACAATAGTATGAATGTATGGGGAAAAGAAATGAGAAACATTAGTTATTAATTAAAACGAAGAGAAATCAAATAAAAACAAATAGAAATACAGTGCCTAGCGGGTATAAAAAGAAATGTAAAATTTTTGTAAAATTTTTATTTCCGTTGTAATACCAAATTTTATATAGAAAAATACTATATGAAATAAAGAAAAACATACTGGGACACAAGGTATTTCAAAATGCAACCATAAGGTTTTCTTTGATTATTACAGCCTTTTTCTATCGTTGACATTTGACGGTTTTGCATATAAAATAAAGCTATAGGAGAGTGCCTTAGTGGCGAAATACGCAAGGTACATACACGAGCTTTGCCAATGTTTTGGGAAGGGAACATTGACGGTAAAAAGGTCGTGGTTTTCTCCAACGTGAATTCTCTGAGTTGTATGGAGATTAAGGAGTACACTATGGGTACAATGGGAATGAATTTGCTATGGAATGAAGAATCTAAAATCTTTTTAACTGCAGAGGAGCTCGAAAAACTGAAGAAAGAAGCTGCCGAAGGGGATAGGCAAGCCATTGCAACGCTAGCATGTTTCTATCTGTACGAACCAGGTACTGAGGAAGAAACGGCAATCTACTATTTGAAGAAAGCAGCTGAACTCCAGGATCCGCAGGGAATGCGCATTTTGGGCGACGTATATTGCCGGCAGGAAAAATTCGATAAAGCGATTTACTGGTTTACGCGCAGTTCTGAATTAGGTAATACCTACGCCATGATGGAATTGGGCGATTTGTATACGAACGGCATGGGCGTAGAACAGGATACGCAAAAGGGACATGACTACTACATGAAGGCCGCAATGGCCGGCAATGTAGATGCTATGGAAGTGCTGGCAGACCGCTATTATGGCGGTTTTAATACGGACTGCGATTATGCGGCAGCTCTCATGTGGTACAAACGGGCTCTGCGCGCAGGCAGTGAAACCGTAACAGTCCAGATTGGGGATATTTATGAAACCGGTGGCTACGGTGTAGTAAAGGACGAAGCGAAAGCAATTGCTTATTATAAGAAAGCAGCCGATGCCGGCGAGGCAGAAGGCATGTATGCGCTGGGCCGTTTCTACACCTACAGGGATACGCCGGATTTTGCTAAGGCCTTGTACTGGTATGGCCAGGCAGCAGACAAACACTATGCCATGGCGATGGTGGCCTTGAGCAATGCCGCCCGCTTTGGACGCGGTATGGAACGTGATTTCGACACCTTTGTGTATTGGGCCAGGGAAGCTGCCAAGCAGCACCATAAGCTCGGTTACTTTTTCCTCAATAACGCCCCTTATTGCTATAATGAGGTCGATACCCTTCCCTATAACAGTAAAGAGGCACAACAGAAACTCAAGGAAAAAGGCGACGGCAAAGCGCTGTATATCCTGGGGCTGGTGACAGCCAAACGGTGCAGCGCGAAGGGCCAAATTGGCATGCGCATGGCTGTATCCTATTGGGAACGGGCCTTGCTCTCAGGCTACCAAAAGGCTGACTTAGAGCTGGGACTGTATTATTACTATAAGGACCGGAGCAAGAAGAGCAACGAACGGGCCTTTACGCATCTTAAACGGGCTGCAGCACACGGCTTTACCTGTGCCATGTACCCTTTGGCTGTATGCTACGTGGAAGGACGGGGAACGGGAGCCGATTTGGATCAATACCTGTATTGGCTCCACGAAGCAGCCGAAGCAGGCGACCCGAAGGCCTGCTATCTCTTGGGCAGAGCCTATGAAGGCAATGCCGGTTTGGAAGTCATACTGCACCTGCGAGGTGACGTAGATAAAAAGAAAGCGTTTGCATTATTTGAAAAAGCGGCTGTCAATGGCAGTATTGCTGCCTTGAAGTCCTTAGGAGAGTATTATCTGCAGGGGCTTGGTGGTGTCGCCGTAGATCAGCGGCGGGGCCAGGATTATTTGATCGAATACCAGGACCTCACGACAAGTAAGCTTGAGGCTGCAAAACGAGGACGGCGTACGAACGGTGATTCCAGAAGACCGTCGTAAGGACAGAAAGACCGGGTTTAATTGAGGTAACCCAATCAGGTTCAGTATGACCGATGAGGCCCTGTGGACATTCAGCCACAGGGCCTTTTCGTATTAAAGGGGGAACTGAGGGACAATCTGCTATCAATCTAGGAGGACGATATAGTGATACGAGAAGACGCCATTTGGGCTGATTTGATACAAGATAACCCACTGACAGATAGGGAGCCGGAGGACGTAGAAGCGCTGACGCGTCGCGTACGCGCCGGCGAGACGGAGGCCATGGTGCAGCTGGGCCGCTATTATCACGATAGCGGGACCAACGAAGGCCGGGCCATACGGCTCATGGAGCGGGCTGCTGATGGGCGCAATGACGAGGCCATGGACATGCTAGGCGACTGGGCTTTTGGCGAAAAGGAGTATAGCGAAGCCGTGGCTTGGTATACGCGCAGTGCCGCCTTGGGCAATATCCGTGCAAAGGTCAAGCTGGCGCAGTTCTTTATGGGTGGCCAGGGAATCCGTAAAAACCGCCGCCGGGCTAAGGCACTTTTTATGGAGGCTGCCCAGGCTGGCTCCATCCCGGCTATGGAACGGTTGGCACTGTATTACTACCGCGGCGATTTCGGCAAAGATCCCGATTACAAGGAAGCTGTCTTTTGGTTTCATCAATTGGTATCTATTGAAGCGGCAGTCGTTGCACCGTATATGGCAGAAATCTACGCTACAGGCGGCTATGGCGTAGAGGCCGACCGGCGCCTGGCCAGTACGTATTATGAGATGAGCGCTACTACAGGAGAGGCTGAAGACCTGTACGACTTTGCCCAGTTCCTCATGGCAGGGACTGGCAGGGAGAAAGAGAAGGCCTTTGGCCTCTTACAGGAAGCGGCAGAAAAAAACTACACGCCGGCCATGCTGGCCCTTTGCGATGCCTATCGCTTTGGTGACGGGACGACACGGGACCGGCTGGAATTTGTCCATTGGGCTAAGGCAGCCGCCCTGGCCGGTGATGAAACTGGCCTGGAGTACCTCCATCAGGCGTTTTACCTCTACCATGACGTAGATTTACGGCCTTATTGCAATGCAGCAGCGCTGGCAGAGCTCAAGGCTGCCGGCAATGGTCCTTCCCTGTATGTGCTGGGGAAACTGGCCTATACCGAATTCGGTGCCAGTCAGGGACTCTGTGAGGACGATGCCTTTTCCTATTGGTTCCAGGCGGCGAAAATGGGCTATGGACCGGCAGAAATGGATTTGGCCTTTCTTCTTGGCGAAAAGAATCCGAAGGCGCAAGCCAAACAAGCCTTTGCCTACATCCGCGATGCAGCCGAACAGGGGGAAGTGCGGGCCATGTATCCCCTGGCAGACATGTATTACAAAGGTGAAGGGACAGAGCCGGACCTCATGGCCAGCTTTGACTGGGTGCAGGCGGCAGCTGCGCAGGGGGAACCGAATGCGTGCCTCTTGCTGGGCTTATCCTATTTGGGCACTGATGAACGCTATTCCCGCTATGTCGTGCAGGATCATGACCGGGCGGTGGCGTACTTTAAGGAAGCCGCGGCTGGCGGCAACCTTTCCGGCATGTCCACGTATGGCATTGCTAAGGTCATGAACCGCACGTGTGCAGAAGATGCCTATGAAGGACTGCAGTATATGGAAACGGCCTATCGCCTGGGAGACAAAAACATAGGCGATATCCTGGCGCTGGTCAAAAAGGACAGTTCCCTAGGCGTGCCTAAGGTCAACTAAAATATACCAAAAGAGACCCCCTGGCGGGTCTCTTTTTATATACGCTTGAAGCATACTTTTGTAGATAATATAAGTATTTTACATATTCCACTGTGACGACTATACTGAAGCTGTACAAAGAAAGGATTTCCCAGACGCGAAAGGAGCTCATCATGCACGTACATTTCAGGAAATTTGCTATGTTAGCCATTATGGCCTTGAGCCTGATCGTCGTCGGCTGCGGCACAGCGACGCAATCGGCTGCCAGCGACACGAAGACGCAGGCTAAGGCTGAAGAACAGGCCAGTCAGAATCAAGGGGGAGATGTAGATATGAAAAATGCACGTTTAAAAATTACTGTAGGCAATAAGGTCCTGTATGCCACACTGGAAGACAACGCGACGACGCGGGCACTGCTCAAAAAAATGCCCATGACGCTCACCATGCAAAATCTCTACGGTCGGGAAATGTGCTACCGCTTCGGTGCCGGTTCGCTGCCGACGGAACACTTGCGCTCGGACCGCTACGAAGTAGGCGATATCGTCTATTGGGCGCCGCGGGGCAGCTTCGTCATCCTGTATAAACAAAACGGTGAAGAATTCGAACGCCAGCAAATCGGCCACATCGATTCAGGGACGGATATCTTCAACGGCTCCGGCGATGAAAAGGTTTCCTTTGAAGTTGTCAAATAAGGAGGACCTATGAAGAAATTTTGGCAACACGTGCTCACGGCCCTGATGCTCACGGCACTCATGGTCGTTGCCGGCGGCTGCGGCGGTGCGGACGCCCAGAAAACCCAGGCTACAGCCTCGGCGAGTACACAAGAAACAAAACAGCAACCACAGGAGGCGGATACCATAAAAAAAGGTACGAACTCACATGTTCTCATTGCCTATTATTCTCTTACAGGAACGACAAAGCGGGCGGCAGAAGATATTCAGGCTGCAACCGGTGGCGATTTAGTCTTTATCGAGCCGGCTGACCCGTATCCACAGGACCACGATCCGTGCCTGGCCCGGCAGATGGCGGACATTCGCAATAATGCCCGGCCGGCTGTGGCGACGCAGGTAAAAAATATGGACCAGTACGACACGATCTTCGTAGGCTATCCCATTTGGTATTATCAGGCACCGCTGATCATCAATACCTTCCTGGAATCGTATAACCTGCAAGGTAAACGCATTATTCCCTTCTGCACGAGTGGCGGTTATCCTATCGACAAAAGCATTACTATCCTAAAAGACAGTGCGCCTAAGGCTACGTGGGAACAAGGCCTGCGCGTTTCCGGCAAGAACAGTGTTTTTACGAAATGGCTGGCTGGACTGGGCTATAAAAAATAATAAATTATAAAAAAACAGCCCTGGCAGGCTGTTTTTTTTACGCAAATATTACGCGTCATTTTCTGGTCGTACATGTATTCCTATTACACTAAGACTGTACCCATATCATTTTATTTGAAAGAGGTGAAAAGGATGAACCGGATTATGCGAGGTGTGTTAGCAGGTTTTTTACTCATCAGCGGTGTGGCTGTTGCCGCCACTTTGATTTCTACGGATACAGAGCGTGTGCAGGCTGTGGCTTCAGCGAGCGAAAAAGAAACGCCTCATGAGCCGGCCCAGCCGGGAACGCAGGGCATTTTTGACCGGCAGGCTCAATAAGTCTCTATCGGCCACTTCTTGCCGAGAAGGCAATCTTCTTTGTTTGTTGCATCTACAACGGAATATTTCCTCTCCCTTCGCTATACTAAATGTGAGGAAATGGATGGCTTGCCATCTATGACACCAGGCATACCGAAAGGGGATGAGTGAAATGAGCAAGAACATTGACGATATGCTGGGGTTTTCTGCGGATTACTTCAATCGCAAGGAATGTCAAGGCTGCGGCATGTGCATGAGTATTTGTCCCGTCGGAGCTTTGGCCATGGAACACTGCGAGGACGGAACCGACCGGCCCTTAGTGGATATGTCCAAATGCATCCGCTGTACACGCTGTATGGAGGCGTGTGAAATATATAAGGGATATCATTCCTGACGGCTTAGCCGGCTCGCTATCTATGGATAGATGTAGCCGGCTATTTCTTTGGCCGGTTCAATGTCTTTGACTTTAATGGCCGGCTGGAAGAGGCCATGCCAGTTGCGCTTAGTCAGTGTGCCGTGGACAGCAATCCACTGGTGCTCTGGTAATTTTCCGGCTCCGTCGTAGTAGCACATGGGCCCAAAGGGCGTAATGTCGTTGACACAGCAAAAGAGAAGATAGCGGGCTAAGGTAAAATCATGCCCATTTTCCGGCTGATTGGCGTAGGACACGAAGCCAATGGCGTAGACGTCGTAGCCAACGTAGGTATCGATGTGCTTTGTCAGGGTGAGCATCGTTTCGTAGTAATTTTCTGTGGTCAACGTAATGCGCTTGGCCTGCGTATCAATGCCTGTATCCTTGACGGCCGAAAAATCTACGCCATAGGGCTTGGCCTGGGCCGGAGCAGCTCCTTGCGTTGCCGGGGCGGCCTGCGCCGTGACCGTAAAAAGGGACGGCTTGGCCAGCAGCGGGCCGGCTAAGAGCAGGACGGGAATAAGAATTACCATAAGAGGCCAGTAGCGTTTTTGGTAATGGCGCTGGCCCAGGCTGACGAGTCCGGCCAGGCCCCAAAGGCAAAAGCAGATGGCGGCGAAGGCCATGAATGGTGCCAGACGCGGCGCTACGAAGAGCAGGTATTTTTTGCTCACCATGAGGC
Source organism: Caecibacter sp. AF58-12pH5A (assembly GCF_027681725.1). Taxonomy (NCBI): domain Bacteria; kingdom Bacillati; phylum Bacillota; class Negativicutes; order Veillonellales; family Veillonellaceae; genus Caecibacter; species Caecibacter sp. AF58-12pH5A. Next base: position 15,465 of record NZ_JAQDBC010000011.1, read on the forward strand.
TGAGCCATATGAGGCCGAGTGCCAAGAAGGCTAGGCTCTCGATAAGGTCTGACCAGGGAATCCATTTCATGGGAAGGGAACACCTCCTGTCTGATACAAGGAAAAAGCGGCTGCAGCCAGGCTGACACAAAGGATGATCGTCAGGGCCAGGCGGAGCGTAAAGCGCCACGATACGAGGCGGCTCAGGAGCAGGACGTTCTTTACGTCGAGCATGGGGCCTAAGAGCAGGAAGGCCAGGACGCCCGGCACGGGAACGTAGGAGCTAAAGCTGCGGGCCACGGCTGCGTCGGCTGTAGAACAGAGGGAGAGAAAAAAGGCGGCTCCTTCCATGACAAGAATGGTCAGCCACGCCGGCAGGGCCGCTGCCTGGGCGGGCAGCCAGCCTTTGCCGCAGACCTGAAAGATGGCTGTTAGGAAGGCGGCGATGACGACGTAGGGTGCCATGCGGAAGAATTCCTCCCGCATGTGGATGATGTATAAGAAACATTTTTCACTCTTCGTGACGGCAGGCTTAGACACGTAGCGAAGGCATGTACACGTACTGTCTGCAGCTGCGCCTGTTGTCTCCAGGCGGCTGCTATAAAAGGAGAGGCTCACGACGAGGGCAATCAACAGGCCCAGGCTGATGCGGGCGACGACGATGCTGCTCTGGCCTTGGAAGGCATAGTACGTCGAGGCGATGACGATGGGATTGACAATAGGCCCGGCAAGCAAAAAGAAGAGGGCCGCCGGTACGGGGACGCCTTGACGCAGAAAAGTCTGAAAGAGAGGCACAGCGGCGCAGTCGCAGACGGGAAAGCAAAAGGCTGCGACGAGGGCCTGGCAGAGTCCCTTGGCGGTAGAACCGCGAAAACGCCGGGCCAGAAAGGACGGCGGTACGAAAAGCTGTAAGGCTGAAGAAACGGCAAGGCCTAGAAGCAAGAAGGACAGGGCCTGCAATAGCGTTGCCATAGCCAGCGTAGCTGTCGTACGCACGAGCTCCGGCAGCGGGCCTGTCGTCCGTAAGGCCCAGGCGTAGAAAAGCGTAAGACTGACGAGTACTATGGGCAGGAACACACGTTCCCAATGGGACGGTGCAGCGACGACGTGACGGCGCGTCTGCTTATTAGCCAGGGACGACACGAGACGAATGGAGCTGCCGGGATATTGCCTGCGCAGGGCCTGTTTGGCTGCGGCTATGTCCGCCGCAGCAGACACAGCCTTTTCTTCCGGCAAGTGATCGAAGAGAAGTACCGTGTCGGCTTCGCGGAGCTGGCTCAGGCTGGCCGTGCCCGTACGGCCCAAGAGCTGCGTGCAGTACGCTGGCGTGGCGACGAAGTAAATGTGCTGCAGCTTGTAATAGTCCCGTACGCGCGTCGAGAGAAAGAGACGTTCTAAGAGGGCAAAGGGAACCATGCCATTCCATTCGAGCCAGAGCTCGGACGGCGCCTGTGTCGTTGCCATTTCGCGCAGGCGGTAGGCTATAGCGCCGACGTTGGCTTCGGTCAGGATGGGCAGCACCAAGGCGTCGCTGTCAGGCGCTGTACGGCCCTCTTCCATGACGACGCGGCCAATGGCGCCGCGCCTCCGGCGGAGCAGGTAATTCGTAAGCGTCGTCTTGCCCGTACTGAGGAAGCCCATGACGATGTAGACCGGAATCTGGCCGATAATGTGCCTCATGCTAGTCCTCCCAGATACGCCGGATAGCGGTTTCGTCGAGGCTGGTACCGATGAGCATGATGCCGGCTGCGGCGAGGGTCGTCACCTGGGAAAAGAAGGTTTGCCCGGCAAATTGGAATTCTACATTTCCTTCGATAGCCGGGACGACGCCTTTGAGCCGCAAGAGGTTTGCGCCGCACGTATCGATAAGGCGCCGGATTTTCTTTTCCCAGACGGCTTTCGGTAAAGGTATGGCCGCAGTGAGTGTAAGCTCTGTGAACGGGCCTGTGTGGTCATGATGAGCGTGAGCGTGGCTGTGCCCGGCCAGGGCCTCACCTGCTACAACGGGCTGCGGGCAACCGCCTTCGCATTGCGAGGGATTCACTTCGTCCGGGAAGAGAAGGGACGGCAAATGGAGGCGGTCGGCACTTTCTTCGTAGATCCAGGCGTGATCATTTTCCCAGTGAATCGCATCGATGGCGCTATACAGTGTTTCAATCTGGTCAGCGTGGGTGAGGAAGATGCGGTCAGAGTAACGCAGCTGATTGCGATAGAATTCACCAAAATTACGCAGGTACAGTTCGCATTGCCGCGCGTCGACGACGGTCACAGCCGACGCCAGGCGCAGGAGACACTTCAGGCTGGGACTGGTGCAGGCCTTGATAATATCGGATAAGAGGGCGACGCCGGACGGTTCGATGATAATCTGTTCTACGTCGTGCTCCAAGAGAATGGAACGCAGGGATGTTTCAAAATCGCCGGCCAGGGTACAGCAAATGCAGCCGTTGGTCAGTTCACGGATCGTAGCGCCTTTTCCTTTCAAAATGGCGGCATCCAAGCCGATTTCCCCAAAGTCGTTTTCGATAATCCACGTCTTGTGGGCGCCGCCGTCTTGCTGGAGAAACTGGCGGATGAGCGTTGTCTTGCCGGCTCCTAAAAAGCCGGATACGATGGATACGGGAATTTTCATGAAAATGGGCCTGATGATCTTATGTACATCATCAGGCCCTGTCCCTCCTTACAGATAATAATATATAGGTTATAAAGTCGTCCGCGTTGCACTTTTCCTGTCAGGCCGTGGCCTGGCAGGTGGCCGGACGTCATGGTTCATATAAGGTCCGGGACAAGCGTGTGGGGGCAGCTTGCCCCGGACTGGCTAAGTATGCGCAGCGATCCTTCATGGGGGAGGAAAGGAGCGTTGCTGCGAGTGCCAGCAAAGGGAGGTACGAAGGTTATTGCAGGCTTTCGTAAATGCGCTGCAGGTTTTCCTTCATACGGTCGAGATAGGTAGCGCCGCCTTCACTGCTTTCCATGGTGTGAATGGGCTGTACCTTGGCACCGACTTCGCGGGCCAGGGTTTCCGACGTCTTCGGGCTTACGAGCTCTTCCGAGAAGATGGTTTTTACGTGATTGTCACGGCAATAGTCGACGAGCTCTTTCATTTGGTTGGTCGTCGGTTCGCCGGCAGCAAAGACCGATTCGACGCTCTTTTGTTCTAAGCCAAAGTCACGGCACAGGTAGGCAAAGGCTGCGTGGCCCGTAACGAAATCCTTGTGCGGCAAGGCGTTGAATTTCTGGGTGTATTCATTTTGCAGGGCTTGCAGCTGTTCTTTATAGGCCTTGGCATTGGCCTGGTAGTAGCTGGCATTTTCCGGATCGGCTTTAGCCAGGCCGTCGGCTATATTTTGTACTTCAATCTGGGCGCACGACGGGCTGAGCCAGGCGTGAGGGTCGTATTGGCCGTGTTCTTTAATTTCATCTGCGTCTGTATTGGTAATAGCCTGAACACCTGTACCGGCTTCTACGACGACGAGTTTCGGATTGTCCGCTGCCTTGATCATAGCTTCAGCCCACGGTTCCATGCCGAGGCCTTGCATGACGAAGACATTGGCATCGTGGAGTAATTTCATCCGTTTCGCCGTAGGCTGGAATTCGTGAGGTTCCGTACCGTCCGGAATAATTTCTATAATCGATACCTTGTCGCCGCCGACGGCTTGGACGAATTCGCGCATGGCGTCAAAGGAAACGGCTACCTTGAGCTTGCCGTCCGTATTGGCTGCCTTTTCACTCGTGCCGCCGCAGCCGGCCAGACCGGCTATGAGGCAGAGGGAAAGGAGAAAGATAAAGCATTTTTTCACGAGGGTCACCTCCAGTATTTCAAATGCAAACTACTCGCATTTGCATTTGCAGTATAGCATAGAGAAAGAATCCCGTCAATTAGTGAAATTGATATACTTCGTATTTGTTCCGCCCGGCGACCAGGTCCGCCTGCAGGCGCAAAAAAAACACCGTCCTGCCACAGTAGGACTGCGCGGGAACGGTGCAAGGAGCGGGCGGAGAGATTATTCGCCGTAGAGGTTCTTCCATTTCATGCCATAATTTTCTTCCCAAATGTGGACGCCCAGGACGACCAGGTCCTGCAGGCTGGAAAGGTGCCATACCGTCGTATCGATGGGGCCGGTATAGGTTGAGCCGTTGTAGGATACCCAGATCTGATTTTTGGCATAGTTGTATTTGAAATAATACCGCTGCCACTTGAGCATCCGGTCTGCTTCGTACGAGTATATAATGACCGAGGCCGAGAGCGCGTAGTTAGGCGGGTCGTAGCTTTGGCAGGTGATCGTCGCCGGGTCGAAGTAGTTGGCTACGCCCGTACTGGATGAGCCGAGCTTGTACGACGGGTACTTGGCAAAATGGTCGGGATAGTCTGGCGTCGCTGCCAAGGCGGCCCAGGGAACCAGAATAAGTACCAGAGCGAGCAGAGCCAGTGCTTTCTTGCAACGTGTAAGCATGGACAGGCCTCCTTTACAAAAATAAACGTCCATAACAATCCTATATAGTTAGTATACGGGAATGACGGGAAAATGCAAGCTAGTGAGCGGCAGACAGGGCCGGCCATGGCAGGGCGCCTGCCTTTTGTCTAGTCAATGGCTGGCATTTATGGTATTATAGACTGTAAAACTCTAATAGTATTTTTTTGGAATTGGAGAGATAAACTACATGGATATTACGGGAAATCGTTTTTATTTTATACTGTCCTATGGCTGCCAAATGAATCAGAGCGATTCTGAGCATTATGCCGGCCAGCTTGAAGAATTGGGCTACGGTCCGACGGAAGACATGGAACAGGCCGATGTCATTTTGATCAATACGTGCTGTGTCCGCGAAACGGCGGAAGACAAGACGCTTGGCAAGATTGGCGAACTGAAGCACTTAAAGGCGAATAATCCGGATCTGATCATTGCTGTTACGGGCTGCATGGCCCAGGAATGGCAGGATCGTCTCTTTGAACGGGCCCCGCATATCGACCTGGTCATTGGGACGCATAATATACATAAACTCATCGACATGATTAAGGAACGGCAGGAACAAGGCCGGCACCTCTTGTCGGCTGACATGGGCGCACCGGCTTTTCATGATTTGCCGACGAAGCGCTTCCACAAGTTCTTTGCCTGGATTCCCATCATGAACGGCTGCAATAATTTCTGTACGTACTGCATCGTGCCGTACGTACGGGGCCGCGAAGTGAGCCGTCCTATGGATGCAGTTCTGGAGGAAGTGAAGCAGGCTGCTGCCGGCGGCTACAAGGAAATTACCCTTCTCGGCCAGAACGTCAATTCCTACGGCAAGGATCTGGACGGGAAAATCGATTTTGCCGAGCTCCTGCGCCAGGTCGATAAAATTGACGGTATCGAACGGGTGCGCTACATGACGAGCCATCCGAAGGATATGAATTTTGACGCCATCGACGCCATTGCCGAATGCAAGAAGGTCGTCAACCACATGCACTTGCCTATCCAGTGTGGCAATGACGAGCTCCTGCGCCGCATGAACCGGGGCTACACAGTCGAACATTATATGGAACTCGTCGACTATGCCCGCAAGCGTATTCCCGACTTGGTCCTGACGACGGATATCATCGTCGGTTTCCCCGGCGAAACGGAAGCTATGTATTTGGATACGCTGGAATTCCTCAAACGCTGCCAGTACGACATGGCCTATACGTTCATGTTCTCGCCGCGCACTGGCACGCCGGCAGCCCGTATGGACGGCCAAATCGGCCAGGCAGAAAAGAGCCGCCGCCTGCAGGGCCTCATGGACGTACAGAATGTCTACAGCCTGGAAAAGAACAAGGCTATGGAAAACAAGGTCTACGACGTCATCGTCGAAGGGCCGACGAAAAACGATGAACACAACTGGTTTGGCCGTACGACAGGCAACAAGATGATCATTTGGGAAAACGACGGTACAACGGCTATTGGCGACACGGTTCCGGTTGTCGTCGATAAAGGCCAGACGTGGGTCCTCAAGGGCCATTTACAGAAGTAGGAAAACTGGGAAAGGAGTGGGACTTTGCCGGAAACAAAAACAAAAATGACTCCCATGATGAAGCAGTATCTGGAAGTCAAAGAACAATGCAAGGATAAAATTTTATTTTTCCGTCTCGGCGACTTTTATGAAATGTTTTTTGACGATGCTCTGACGGCGTCGCGGGAACTGGACCTGACCTTGACAGGCCGGGGCGGTGAAGGGAAGGACCGGGCACCTATGTGCGGCGTCCCCTTCCATTCGGCCGATACGTATATTGAACGGCTCGTGCACAAGGGCTATAAGGTAGCCATTTGCGAGCAAATGGAAGACCCGAAGCTGGCTAAAGGCATCGTCAAGCGGGAAATCATCAAGGTCATTACGCCAGGGACGATTACCCTGGAAAATGCCGTGGCGTCGAAGCAAAACAACTACATTGCCTGCGTCACAGAAAAGGATGACCTCTTGTCTCTGGCCCTAATGGATGTGACGACTGGCGAATGCCTGTGGGCGTTGTGCGCCGCGTCGGTTCTGGAGGATACGCTCTTTGATATCCTCTCGGTCTACGTGCCAAGCGAACTCATCTATGCCGATCTGGGCAAAGATGAAAAGACTATCCTTTCTTATCTCAAGGATCACCGCTCCCAGTGTGCCGTAACGCGGCTCGAACCGTCGCCGGAGCGCGACTACAGCGAGCTGGCCCAGGCTCACTTTGCGCCTGACGCCTTAGCTGCAGCCGGTACGGCTGCGTCCTGCATCGGCCTGCTCCTCGATTACGTGCAGGACGTGATGAAATCGGATATTTCCCATATCAATCGTCTGGAACGCATCGATAACGACCGCCGCCTGGTCATCGACGCCGCCAGCCTGCGCCATTTGGAAATTACGCAAAACGTCCGCGATGGCGGCCGCAAGGGGACGCTCCTCGCTGTCCTCGACCAGACGCGTACGGCTATGGGCGGCCGTCTCCTGCGCAAATGGCTGGAAGCGCCTCTCGTGCGCATTGCCGACATTACGCGCCGCCAGGACGCCGTAGAAGAACTGGTCCAAGGGGAAATTATGCGTCAGGACCTGAACGCGTCCCTCGACAGGATCTATGATTTCGAACGTATTTTGACGCGTATTGAAACGGGGACGGCCAGCCCGAAGGACATGGTAGCCCTGCGCGAATCCCTGAGTGTCATTCCGGCCGTAAAGAGCGTCCTCGCCGGCGCTCATAGTGACCTCCTGCAGCGCCTCAATGGCTCCCTGTCGGAGCATCCTGAAGTCTATGACCTCCTCAGCCGCGGTATCAAGGACGATCCGGGCCTGGTCATCCGCAACGGCGGTGTCATCCGCGACGGCTTTAACGCCGATCTCGATGAAATCCGGGCCATTGCCGCCAACAGCCACGCCTTCCTCCAGGAAATGGAAGAACGGGAAAAGGAAAAGACGGGCATTAAGATGAAAATCGGCTATACGAAGGTCTTCGGCTACTATTTCGAAATTTCCCACGCCAATACGAAACCGGTGCCGGACTATTACGTGCGCAAACAGACCCTGGTCAATGCCGAACGCTATATTACGCCGGAGCTGAAGGAATTTGAAGTGAAGATTCTCACCAGCCAGGAACGGATGCTGTCCCTGGAATACCAGCTCTTTGGGGAAATCCGCGAAGCCGTACAGCAATATATCCCGGCCATGCAGGCTACGGCCCGGGCTATTGCCCAGGTAGACTGCCTGTGCAGCCTCGCCGCGACGGCCCACGATAACCGCTACGTGCGGCCCAGCCTGAATGGTGACGACCGCATCACTATCCACGACGGCCGCCATCCGATCATTGAAAAATTCCTGCAGGGCGAGCTCTTCGTCCCCAACGACGTAACCCTCAATCACCAGGACCACGAGGTACTGGTGATTACGGGCCCGAATATGGCCGGCAAGTCGACGTATATGCGCCAGGTCGCCGTCTTGGTCCTCATGGCCCAGGCAGGCTCTTTCATTCCCGCCCGGGACGCCTCCATTTGCCCGGTAGACCGCATCTTTACGCGCATTGGCGCCAGCGACGACATCCTCACGGGCCAGAGTACGTTTATGGTAGAAATGAAGGAAGTGTCGTACATCCTCAAGCACGCTACGCCGCACAGCCTGCTCATCCTCGATGAAATCGGCCGCGGCACGAGCACCTTCGACGGCATGTCCATTGCCCGGGCAGTCATCGAATACTGCCTGCAGCATGTCCATGCGCTGACGCTTTTTGCTACGCACTATCATGAACTGATTGCCATGGCTGACGATTCGGAAAAAATCAAGAACTATACCGTCGCCGTGAAGGAACGGGGCAAGAGCATTAAGTTCCTGCGCCGTATCATCCCCGGCGGGGCTGACCGCAGCTACGGCCTGCACGTAGCCCGTCTGGCCGGTTTGCCGGAAAAACTCTTACAGCGGGCCGAAGTGATCCTGGAAGAGCTTGAATCCCAAGGCGGACCTGCCGTAACGCCTATGGCCCCGGCAGGGAAGGCCAGTACCGGGCCGCTCGAAGGCAGCCTCTTTGCCAATCCTGTTCTGGACCGGCTGATTAATGTAGACGTGACGGCTATGACGCCCATTGAAGCAATCTCCTTTTTGTATTCCCTGCAAAAAGAAGCGAAGGAAGGGAGTGGCAGCGTATGAGTTCAGTTATTAATCTGCTCGATGAAGCAACGCGCAATAAAATTGCCGCCGGCGAGGTTGTCGAACGGCCTGCGTCGTGCGTCAAGGAATTGGTAGAAAACGCCATCGACGCCGGGGCAACGTCCATTGAGGTGGAAATTGCCTCCGGCGGCGCTGCCTATATCCGCGTGACCGATAACGGCTCGGGCATGAGCGCCGAAGATGCGCGCAAGTGCATTATCCGCCACGCTACGAGCAAGATCAGTAAGGTAGAGGATATCTTTGCCATTACGTCCTTAGGCTTTCGCGGCGAAGCGGTGCCGAGTATTGCTGCTGTATCCCATTTCCAGATTACGACACGCCGGCCGGACGATGACTTTGCGACGCACCTGGTCCTTGAAGGCGGCGAAGTCAAGGAAGATGAACAAATCGGCGCTGCCGTCGGTACGACCATGGAAGTGCGCGACCTCTTTTACAATACGCCGGCACGGCGCAAATTCTTAAAGAGCGAACGGACGGAAAGCTCACGCATTAGTGAAATGCTCACCAAGCTGGCCTTGGCTGAACCGGCCATTGCCTTTACGTTCATCAACAATGGCCGTACGACCATGCGCAGTGGTGGCAGTGGCAAGCTCAAGGAAACCATTGCCGATCTGTACGGTGCCCAATTGACGCGGGAAATTTTCCCTGTAACCTACGATCACGACGACATTGTCATCGAAGGCTACGCCGGCAAACCGTCGGTTCTCAAAAGCTCCAGGGCCTGGCAGACGTGCCTCGTAAACCAGCGTATTATTCATAATCCGCTCCTTTTTAAGGCTATCGATAACGCTTACCATGCTATGCTGCCGAAGTCGGGCTATCCCTTTGCGGTTCTGCACCTGCACGTCGATCCGGCGAGTATTGACGTCAACGTGCATCCGTCCAAAACGGAAATCAAGTTTGCCGATGAGCAGGAAATTTATCGCGCCGTCTACCATAGTATCGTGACGGCCCTCTTAGAGCAGGAAAAGCCGGAACAGATCGCTGCGCCGGTTACGCATTACCAGCCGCCGAAGGCCGTCGTCAGTGAAACACCGTTGACCCCGGCAGTGGAACGGAAGGAAGCGTTTCCTGCAGCGGCGACAGCTGCGGCAAAGCCCGCTGGGCAGGCCGTTATTCGGGAAACGGCAGGGACAGGCTGGCCGGATACGCCGGCAGCTTCCACGGAAATACCGGCGGAACGTCCAGCCTCAGTGGAACCCATCTTGACTAGTGAAGCAAAACCTGTCCATCAGGAAACGACACTTTTCCCGGCTTCCCGGGGCAGCGCGTCCCAGCGGCCGGCCGTACCGCCTCTACCAGATTTGCACCGGCCACCGGCAGCCGAAGAAAAGGAACGCTTCAGCCAGGCTTTGTACCAAAACGGAGCTGCTGCCCAGACGCCGATTGGTACGGAACCAAAGACAGAGGGAGAAACAGAGCAGCCTTTGCCGCAGATCGTCTTTGACGGCGATGCCGACGTCTTCATTCCTTTAGGGGAAGTAGCCGATTGCTTCATCGTCGCCAAGAAGGGGCAGGATCTCTATCTCATCGACCAGCATGCAGCACACGAACGGATTCGTTACGATACGTTTTGCCGCCGCACAGAGGATATGCCGAGCCAGCAGCTCCTGACGCCGGAATTCGTCGACGTCGACGAAGACGATATGACCTTCCTGCAGGAACGGGAAGAGGTTTTTCAGGATTTAGGCTATGGTTATTCCGTAGCCGGCCCGAAAACGCTGCGCGTCGATGAAGTGCCGTGCGATTTAGAGACCAGCGATATTGCCGATTCCCTCCAGGATATTTGCCGTCTCCTGCGGGAAAATAATGTAGCCGATAAGGCTACCCTGCGCCACCGTTCCCTGGCCTACTTATCGTGCCACGGTGCTGTCAAAGCCGGCGATACCCTCAATATCCGTCAGATGAAACAGCTCCTAGACGATCTGTTCCATACGGAAACGCCTTACGTGTGCCCTCACGGCAGGCCGATTATCGTGCGCTTTACACCGGCTGACCTGGCGCGGCTCTTCAAGCGGACGTGAGGCAGCCTATGCTCTATGTCACGCCTTCATTAAAAGCGAAGGGCTCCTTGCAGGCAGAAGCCGCAGCCTGGGCCGCGGCCATTGGCGCCACCTTCGTTACGCGGCAGAAACGGACCGTGCCCGAGCTCTGGCAGGCCTATGGCGAAGATAACCTACTCGTCTACACGACGCAGGGGCCGGTCATCGAGCGGCCGGAAGGACGCCATTTCTTCAGTCTCAATATGGCCGAGCTGCGCATTCAAAACCTGCGCCGCGGCGATGCAGACCATCTCCTCGAGGCCTTTGGGGCAAAAGGGCCCGTACGGGTCTTAGACGCTACGTGCGGCTTTGGCGCCGACTCGCTTGTCGCTTCCTCTGGCCTGCCGGCAGGTTCATCTGTAAAAGCACTTGAAGCGATTCCCCAGATGGCCGCCGTGACGGGCTGGGGCTTTACACACTTCGTCCACGAAAAAGACGACGTTACGGCAGCCCTGCGGCGTATTTCCCTGACGTGCGGCACGTACGGCGACTACCTGGCGCAGGCTGGGCCGGACTACGATATCATCTATTTCGACCCGATGTTCAAGAAACCCGTTGCCGGCAGCTGTCAGTTCGGGCCGGTGCGGGATCTCCTCGACCACGACGCGCTAACGGCGGACACGATCCGCCTGGCCCTGATGCGGGCAGGCAGGGTCGTCGTCAAAGGCCGCTTCCTAAAGGAACTGGTAGCAGCCTTTCCCCAGGCTACACTACACGGCGGCCGCTACAGCCGCGTGCGCTACGCCGTTATAGAAAGGTAAGATTAAATATGGAACAGATTATTGCCATCGTCGGACCTACGGCTGTAGGCAAAACGGCACTCAGCTTTCACTTGGCAGACCACTATGGGACGGAACTCATTTCCGGTGACGCCTATCAGATCTACCGCCACATGGATATCGGTACGGCAAAGCCGACGGCGGCAGAGCTCCTGCGTTTCCGGCACCATCTCATCGACATTGCCGAGCCCGGTGAAGCCTATTCGGCAGCCCGCTTTTGCGCTATGGCCGGCGACGTTGCCCACGCCTTGCAGCACCAAGGCAAGGTACCCGTTCTCGTCGGCGGTACGGGACTTTATGTCCAGTCCTTCCTCGAAGGCTTTACCTTCGACGGCAGTGCCGTTGATGAGGCAGCCCGCATGGCAGCGAGAGAGCGCATTGCCGCTATGGGTGAGGCAGAGCTTATTGCCTATATCCGTAAGCAAACGGATTGGGAAGCGCCGGACTGGCACGAGCTGGTCTCGAACGAACACCGCCTCGTGCGCCTCATGGCGGCCATCGAAAAGGGCGAAGGCCGCACCTTCGTCCGGGCCGGTAAGGACCGCACCCTGGCCTGGCCGGCGTACGTCATCGGCCTCAGCCTGCCGCGGCCCGTCCTCTATGAACGCATTGAAACGCGTATTGACGTCATGCTCGAAGAAGGCTGGGTAGAAGAAGTAGAACGCCTTCTCGCAGCCGGTGTCGACCCGGCGTGCCAGGCCATGAAGGCGATTGGCTACGCCGAGCTTACGGCATATATACACGGCAGTATGACCTTAGATGAAGCAGCGGCTACGATCAAGACGCGGACCCGTCATTTCGCTAAAAGGCAGCTGACGTGGTTTAAGCGCATGCCCTACATTCACTGGTTTGCCAAAGAGGAATACGACAGCGAAGACGCCCTGGCCCGGGCAGTTCTCACCGAAACAGATGCCTGGCTGGCACGGGCAGAAAAACAATAATGCGATGTGCCTTGTGGCACTTTTGCCAGATACTATAATGACTGCGTGGGCAGGAAACCCACAGGAAAGGAATAGAAACTCATGGATTCAGTTGCTTTGGAAAGAATCCGCCAAGAAGCGCTGCTTGCTTGTACGGAACAATTTGCTCATATCGATACGATCAGCTTGCACAATACACAGAAGGTTCTCGCCGCCTATCGCGACGCCCAGCTTTCGTCGTACCAGTTTGCCGGTACGTCAGGCTACGGCTACAGCGATTTGGGCCGGGAAAAGCTCGACGAAGTGTACGCCCGTGTATTCCGCGCCGAAAAGGCTCTTGTACGGCCCCATTTCGTGTCCGGTACGCATACGCTGGCGACGGTGCTCTGCGCCCTTTTAGACCGGGATGACCTGCTTATTTCCCTCATTGGCGCACCGTACGATACGATGCAAGGCGTCATTGGCTATGCCCGGGAAACGCCGCGTTCCCTCAAGGAAAAGGGCGTCCGTTATGAAGAAGTGGCCCTCAAAGCTAATGCCTACGATCTCGACGGCATCCGCATGGCGTGCCAGGAAAAACAGCCTAAGATGGTTCTGATCCAGCGCTCCCGCGGCTATAGCTCCCGTGCGTCCCTCACGATTGACGATATTCGCCAGATTACGGCGACTGTAAAGAGCGTGAGCCCCCAGACCATTTGCTTCGTCGATAATTGCTATGGCGAATTTGCTGCCGAAGAAGAACCGCTCGAAGCCGGTGCCGATATCATTGCCGGTTCCCTCATCAAAAACCCGGGCGGCGGCATTGCCCCGACAGGCGGCTACATTGCCGGCAAGGCCAATCTGGTCGACACAGCGGCTGATTACCTGACAGCACCGGGCCTCGGCGGCGAACTCGGTTCCTACGCCTATGGCTACCGCCTCTTTTTCCAGGGCCTCTTCATGGCACCGCACGTGACGGCTCAGGCTATTAAAGGCGCTGTCTTTGCGGCCGCCGTCTTCGACCGCCTGGGCTTTAAAGTGTCGCCATCGTACGAAACGCCCCGTTCCGATCTGATCCAGACTATTTTTCTGGAAAACGAAAAGAACATGTGCCTCTTTGCCCAGGGCATTCAGACCTTTTCGCCTGTAGACGCCCACGTCACGCCGATTCCTGACGACATGCCGGGCTATGCCGATAAGATCATTATGGCTGCCGGCGATTTCGTCCAAGGCTCGTCTATTGAATTGTCTGCCGACGGCCCGATCCGCCCGCCGTACGTCATGTACCTCCAAGGGGGTATCGTCTTTGAACATAATGTCCTGGCCGTCATGAGCGCTGCCCAGTATATTATGGAAAATAGCGAAGGAGAAGACCATGATTAAAGAAGTACTCGTCGTCGAAGGCCGCAGTGACGTAGCCCGCATCCGGGCCAGCCAAATCGAAGCCGACATGATTACGACGGATGGCTTTAATTTGCGGCCGGACACGCTGAAGCAGATTGCCATTGCCTACGAAAAGCGGGGCATCATCATTCTCACGGACCCGGACAGCGCCGGCGAACGGATCCGCAAATTTTTGACCGAACGGTTCCCCAAGGCCCGGCAGGCCTTCATTCCCCGGAAGGATGCCATTGCCAATAACGACCTGGGCGTAGAACAGGCGTCGCCTGAAGCGATCCGCCTGGCCCTGGAAAAAACGCGCTGTGCCGTCTTTGAACCGGCAGAAACCTTTACGGCCAGCGATTTGCAGGCAGCGGGCCTGAGCGGGAGTGCCGACGCAGCCGACCGCCGGGCTGCCGTAGGTGCGATCTTGGGTATTGGCTACGGCAATGCCAAACAGTTTTTACGCCGCCTCAACCATTACGGTATTAGCCGGGAAGAATGGGACCAGGCCCTTAAGGAGGTAAACCATGAAGGATGCTAATCTAGCCACACTGGAAGTCGTCAAATACGTCGTCAAGCGCTTTGGCCTGCACATGAATAAGCGCCTGGGCCAAAATTTCCTTATCCGTCCGGACGTGGTTGCCCAGATCGCCGATACGGCAGACCTGAAGCCTGGTGATCCGGTCCTGGAAATCGGCCCCGGTATCGGCACGCTGACCCAGGCCCTGGCCGAAACGGGCGCCGACGTGACAGCTGTTGAAATCGACAGCCACCTCTTGCCGGTCCTCGATAAGACCCTCGAACATTATGACAACGTACGCATTATTCACGGCGATATTTTGAAGACAGATATTGCCGGGCTCATGGGCCATAAACCCTTTAAGGTCTGCGCCAATTTGCCTTATTACATTACGACGCCGATTATCATGACGCTGCTCGAAGAACGGCTGCCTATGGAACGGCTCGTCGTCATGGTGCAAAAGGAAGTGGCCGAACGCATGACTGCAAGCCCGGGCAGCCGCATTTATGGGGCCCTTTCTGTAGCCGTACAGTATTACACACAGCCGGAAATCATCTTTGAAATTCCGCCCAAGGCCTTTATGCCGGCGCCGGAAGTCACGTCGGCCGTGGTGTGCCTGGACGTGCGCAAGGAACCGCCCGTTTCCGTCATAGAAGAAAAACGCTTTTTCCAGGTTGTCAAGGCGGCCTTTTCCCAGCGCCGCAAGACCTTTGCCAATACCCTCAAGGCTGCCGGCGTCAGCAAGGACGGCGTTGCCGCTATTCTGGCCGATTGCGGCATTGAAGGCTCGCGGCGGGGCGAAACGTTCTCGTTGGACGAATTCGCTGCCATTGCCGATGCGTGGACGCGGTACAACAAAAAGCAGTAAGCCTCATAAGAGAAACAAGAGGCATTCTTTTTCACGTATGGCGACAAAAGTCGGCGTATGGACTAGAAAAAGAGCGCTATTTGCCGTATAATAAAGCATTGAGTAAGAACACGAACAAAAGGAGGTCGTAAATTGTGCGAAGTATGACCGGTTTTGGCGCTGGCACGGCGAGCAATGGTACCTTATCGGTGACTATTGAAATGCGTTCCGTTAATCAGCGCTTTTTGGAATTGAATATCCGTATGCCTCATGCCTATTTGGCGCTCGAAGACGTCATCCGCAAGGGCATCAAGGACGTACTGCTTCGCGGCAAAGTCGATGTCTTTGTCACGGTTCAGGAACTGGAAACCCAGGCTCCGCAAGTGCGTATTGATTATGCGGCTCTCGCTGCCTGCCGTCAGGCAGTAGCCGAAGCGAAGGATAAACTCTTTGATCACGAACCGCCGCGCTTATCGGAAATCATTTCCCTGAATTCCGATTGGTTCATTCAGGAACAGCCCGTCGTCGATATCGATGCCTGTCGTCCCATTTTTGAAGAAAGCCTGCAAAAGGCACTGGAAGGCATGACGGCCATGCGCGAAGCAGAAGGCAAACAGATCAGTATCGATCTCTTGCGCCGTGCGGCTAAGATGTCGGAGCTCATCGAATCCATTGCCAGCCGCCGCGATAGTATTTTACGGCAGTATGAAGAACGGCTGCGCCGGCGCATTGTTTCTCTCTTTGAAAAAGCGTCCAGCGTGCCGGATCAGGACCGCCTTCTCGAAGAAGTAGCTATTTATGCTGACAAAGTCGATTTTACGGAAGAAATCGTCCGTTTCCGCAGCCACGTCGTCCAGTTAAAGGGCTTTTTGGAAGAACACGACGCCGTAGGGCGGAAGCTCGATTTTCTCATTCAGGAAATGAACCGTGAAACGAATACCATCGGTTCCAAGGCCCAGGACCTGGCCGTAACGGAAGCGGTCCTGCAGCTGAAAAACGAAATTGAAAAGATTCGTGAACAGGTACAAAACATAGAGTAGGTGAGCCATATGAATTTCAACCTGCTGAATATCGGTTTTGGCAATATGGTCATGGGTGAAAAGGTCGTAGCGATTATCAGCCCCGAATCGGCGCCGATTAAGCGCCTCATGCAGGAAGCACGGGAACGGAATACGCTCATCGACGCCACCTTTGGCCGCAAGACCCGGTCTGTCCTCATTATGGACAACAGCCAGGTCATACTCTCGGCCCTGCAGCCGGAAACCATTGCCCATCGCATTGTGCCTGTCGGCGAGGATGCAGTGGCAGACACTGAGATAGAAATAGAGGAACTGCAGGATGAAGAAGAAAGGAAGTAATAGTATGCAAGATCCCGGATTGCTCATCGTCGTATCGGGCCCGTCAGGTGCCGGTAAAGGAACGGTCTGTGACGCCCTGCGCCAGAGCTTTCCCCAAATAGAGTACTCCATTTCCATGACTACCCGTGATCCCCGGCCGGGAGAAACGGACGGCGTGAATTATTTCTTTACAGATAATCCCCATTTTGAAGAGCTGCTCGCAGAAGATGCCTTTCTCGAACACGCCAAGGTCTATGACCACTACTACGGTACACCGAAGAAATACGTCTTTGACCAGCTCGAAAAGGGCCACCACGTGATGCTGGAAATCGACATCCAAGGGGCTATGCAGGTACGCCAGCGCTATCCCCAGGCCTTGTTGATTTACATTGTACCGCCGAGCATGGACGTACTAGCCAACCGTCTGCGCAGCCGTCATACGGATGCAGAAGAAACCATTTGCGGCCGTTTGGCCAAAGCCAGTGACGAGCTGGCGTGGATTGAAAAATACGATTACCTCATCGTCAACGACGACCTGCAGGTCGCCATTGACCAGGCCTCGGCCATTTTGACGGCCGAAGCACTGAAGACGTCGCGTAATGCCCAAAAGATTGCGACTGTCCGAGATTTATACAAAAAATAGGAGAGATGCCATTATGTTGATTAAACCGACCCTCGAATCGCTCATGAAACACGTAGACAGCAAATATACCCTCGTTACCCTGGCTGCTAAACGGGCACGCCAGCTCGTAGACGGTGACGAACCCCTCGTAGACGTAGAAACGACGAAAGTCGTCTCCATTGCGATGGAAGAAATCGATCAGGGCAAGATTACCTACGAAGCGCCGAAATCGGGCATCAAATAAGGAGGGCTCTGCCATGCTTCTGGAACACAAACGAATTGTCCTCGGCATTACCGGCGGCATTTCGGCCTTTAAGGCAGCCCAGATTGCCAGCCTCCTAGGTCACCGCGGCGCAGAGGTCAAGTGCATCATGACGGAAAGCGCGACAAAATTCATTACGCCCCTGACACTGCGCAACATAACGGGCAATCCTGTGGCGGTTCACATGTTTGACGAAGTCCAGGAATTCAACGTAGAACACATCGCCTTGGCTCGCTGGGCCGACCTCTTTGTCGTCGCGCCGGCTACGGCCAACGTCCTGGGCAAGGTCGCAGGCGGCATTGCCGATGATATGCTGACAACGACGATTATGGCTACGAAGGCACCGGTGCTCTTTGTGCCGGCTATGAACAGCAATATGTACCTCAATCCTATCGTGCAGGAAAATATGGCTAAATTGAAGAAATTTGGCTACCATATTATGGAACCGGCCAGCGGCCATTTGGCCTGTGGCATTATTGGCGTAGGCCGTCTGCCTGAACCGGAAGCCATCGTCGACCAGATTGAACTGGTGGCTTGCATGGGTACGGCTCTCAAGGGCCGCAAGGTCATCGTTACGGCCGGTGGTACGCGGGAACCGATCGATCCGGTCCGCTTTATTGGCAACCATTCCAGCGGCCGCATGGGCTTTGCCATTGCCAAGGCTGCCGTCCTGGCTGGCGCCGATGTAACATTGATCTGTGGCTCTACAGATAACCTGACGACACCGGCCGGTGTAAGCCGCCGTATTGACGTGAACAGCACGCGGGACATGAAAGAAGCTGTCGATGCCTACTATGACGACTGCGATCTGGTCGTTAAGGCAGCGGCTGTGGCGGACTACCGTTCGGCTGCGCCGGCTAAGGATAAAATCAAGAAAAACGACGACGTATTGACGATCAACCTGGAAAAGAACCCGGACATTCTCTATGGCCTGGGCCAGCGCAAGACGCACCAGGTCCTCGTCGGCTTTGCTGCAGAAACGACGAACGTCCTCGCCTATGGCCAGGGTAAGCTGAAAAAGAAGAACCTGGATATGCTCGTTGCCAACGACGTCAGCGTCAAGGGTGCAGGCTTCCAAGGCGATACGAACATTGGCACGCTTCTCTTCCCAGATGGTACGATGGAAGAGCTGCAGCAAATGACCAAGTTCGAACTGGCTGAAATTATCGTCGACCGGGCTGCCAAGCTCGTTGCTGCTAAATGTGCAGCTCAGGAAGACAAATAGAGGCGTTTACTTTTTTAATGCGAAGTACTTGCATTTTAGTCCTCTTTCGTTTATACTAATACAAGTCAAACAGAATATAGTTCCATCAAGAGACGGCGGAGGGATTGGCCCTGTGATGCCGCAGCAACCTTCATACACGTGAAAGGTGCTAAATCCAACAGTAGCAACTACTGGAAGATGGGTGTGTAAAAGCCCCTCTTTTGAGGGGCTTTTTTTTACGGAACTACATGAACACTGACAGCATATAGAGTACTTAAAGGAGGAACCACCAAATGGCTAAAGACCGCGAATTCTTTACATCTGAATCCGTTACCGAAGGTCATCCCGACAAGATGGCCGACCAGATTTCCGACAGCATTCTCGACGCAATTCTGGCTAAAGACAAAAACGCCCGCGTAGCGTGCGAAACCCTCGTTACGACCGGCATGGTACATGTCGTAGGGGAAATTTCTACGACCTGCTACGTCGATATTCCGCACATCGTCCGCGAAACGATCCGCGACATTGGCTACACCCGCGCAAAGTATGGTTTTGACTGCGATACGTGCGGCATCCTTGTCTCCCTGGACGAACAGTCTTCCGATATTGCCATGGGCGTAGACGAAGCACTGGAAGCTAAAGAAGGGGAAAAGGATAAATTCGATACGATCGGTGCCGGTGACCAGGGCATGATGTTTGGCTATGCTTCGAACGAAACACCGGAATACATGCCGTTGCCTATTTCCTTGGCACACCGCCTGGCACGCCGCCTGGCACAGGTACGTAAAGACGGCACACTGCCGTACCTTCGTCCCGATGGCAAGACGCAGGTAACCGTAGAATACGAAGATGGCAAACCGGTCCGCATCGATACGATTGTCATTTCGGCACAGCACAGCCCGGAAGTAACACGGGAACAGATCGAAAAGGATCTCCTCGAACACGTCATTAAACCGATTCTGCCGGAAGGCCTCTTCGATGAAAAGACGAAGCTCTACATCAACCCGACAGGCCGTTTCGTTATCGGCGGCCCGCAGGGCGACTCGGGCCTGACAGGCCGCAAGATCATCGTCGATACGTACGGTGGCATGGCCCGTCATGGCGGCGGCTGCTTCTCCGGTAAGGATCCCACAAAGGTTGACCGTTCGGCAGCCTATGCAGCCCGTTACGTAGCGAAAAACATCGTCGCTGCCGGCCTGGCTGACAAAGTAGAAATCCAGCTCGCTTATGCCATCGGCGTAGCCCGCCCGGTTTCCATTCACGTAGAAACCTTTGGCACTGGCAAAGTGGAAAACGATGTCATTACCAAATTGATCAACAAACACTTCGACCTGCGTCCGGCCGGCATCATTGAAATGCTCGACCTGCAGCGCCCGATTTATCGCCAGACTGCTGCCTATGGCCACTTCGGCCGTACAGACGTCGATCTGCCTTGGGAAAAGACGGATAAAGCCGACGTCCTGCGTCAGGAAGCAGGCTTATAATAGGGAAGGAATGGCTCTTTTACGGGGCTGTACCAGCTATGACTTGTCATTATACCTGCATTAACAGATTGACAAAAATGCTCTTTTTGGGTATAATTTCAATGTGTGCAGTAAAGCACTCCCTAACATACATTTTGGAGGGAGGGATAGAGAATGGCAGAAATCAAAGTTGGTAAAAATGAATCTTTGGACAGCGCACTGCGCCGCTTCAAGCGTTCTTGCCAAAAAGCAGGTGTTCTTTCCGAAGTTCGGAAGCGCGAACATTACGAAAAACCGAGCGTACGTAGAAAGAAGAAATCTGAAGCAGCACGGAAACGGAAGTATAGAGCATAATCGTCAAACGTAAGAAGGGTGATACAATGTCTCTGAAAGACCAACTGCTTCAAGACATGAAAGAAGCAATGAAGGCCAAAGAAGCCGGTAAGACACAGCTTTCTGTCATCCGTATGGTACGGAGTTCCATCCGTAATACGGAAATCGACGGGAAATGCGTCCTCGACGACGCCGGCGTTGGTGTGGTCATTGCGAAAGAAATGAAACAGCGTAAAGAATCGCTGGCTGAATTTGAAAAAGCCGGCCGTAGCGACCTCATCGAACAGACGCAGGCTGAAATCGCCGTACTGGAAAAGTACATGCCGAAACAGCTTACACCTGAAGAAGTTGCACAGATTGTCCGTAATGCCATTAGCGGCCAGGACGTAGCAAGCCTTAAACTGGGCGATGTAATGAAACTGGTCATGCCACAGGTAAAGGGCAAGGCAGACGGCAAGCTCGTTTCGCAGACCGTCAAGGAAATCTTACAAGGCAAATAGTGTGTTTATCATAAATATCTATTGACAAATCCACTGATTGATTGTAATATTGTACCATGATTTACAAAACAAAATAAGTCATGCACCAAACAAAGTCAAAGAAGACTTCGCACCTCTGTTTAGCAGGGGTGAGAAGTCTTTTTTTTCAATTAAGGAGGAAATCAGGTATGGTAAAAGAAGATTTAGTTTATGTTATTCCTGCAGGTCAGTATGGCAAAGAAGGCGTTTTGGCTCTTCTCGAACAGCATCCGGAAATCAAATTCGTTTCCCTCGTAGGTGTCGACCTGGCTGGGAATGACACAGATGAAAAGATTCCTATCTCGACATTCTTTGAAGATTATGATGACTTCTTCAACGCTACAGCTTTCCAGACCGACGGTTCCTCTGTTGTACTGCCTGGCATTGCGACGCTGTCCAATGCCCGCGTAGATATCAAAGCCGATCCGGGCGTAAACTGGTTCATTGACTATAACTACGACAACATTGACGAACACACAGGCAAACCGACCGGTACCCTGCGTATTCCGAGCTTCCTGCGCCATGCTACGGGCTATATCGATTCCCGTTCCATCCTGCGCAATACACTGAATTATGTAAACGACGAACTGATCCAGATCGTTAAAAAATATGGCGTCAACGGCCTGACCATCAATACAGATGACATTGAAAAGATCGTCTTCACGACGGCTACGGAATTGGAATTCTGGGTTAAGAGCCCGAGCCAGGACGTAGCAACGCGCCGCCTGTCCGTTTCCCAGAAGCTTCAGGAACAGTACTGGCAGCGTACACACGGCGTCGTTCGTACGGCTTTGGAACAGTCCGTAGAACGCCTCCGTCAGTACGGTCTTGAACCGGAAATGGGCCACAAAGAAGTTGGCGGTATCAAAGCCCAGATCGATGATTCCGGTAACCTCATTTACGTTCTCGAACAGCTGGAAATCGACTGGAAATACACAGGCGATCCTGTCCAGACGGCTGATAACGAAATCCTCGCCCGCGTCATCGTCCGCGAAGTATTCCGTGAAAACGGCCTCGAAGTTACCTTCCAGGCTAAACCGATTCATGGCGTTGCCGGCAGTGGTGAACACACGCATATCGGCATCGGTGCCATCATGAAAAATGGCAAATTCGTCAACCTCTACAACCCGGACGACATGAAGAAGGATTTCCTCTCGAGCCTCGGCTACGGCGCTATCATGGGTATCCTGAAACACTACGAAGTCATCAACCCGTTTGTTTCTTCTACCAATGATGCCCTGAACCGCTTGAAACTGGGCTTTGAAGCTCCTGTTTGCATCGTTACGGCACTGGGCGGTGATACACCGGACGTACAGACACGTAACCGCTCCGTCCTCATCGGCCTCATCCGCAATACGAAGAAACCGGCTGCTACGCGTTTCGAACTGCGTGCTCCCAATGCCTTCACCAATACGTATATTGCCATTTCCCTGGTCTATATGGCAGCTCTCGACGGTATCCGTTATGCCTTGTCCAGCGGCAAGACACCGGATGCTCTGTGCGCAGAATTGTCCAAGAAACCGGGCGAACCTGCAGATTACCTCGAAAAAGACCGGGCCTATCGCAGTGAAGTCGACGTCTTCGAAGCCTTTACAGCAGAAGAACGGGATGCCATGTTCGGCAAAGCTCCGAAGACCGTTTGGGAAAACTTCAAGGCTCTCGATGAATACCCGGAAAAAGTGGCAGAACTGGCTTGCGGCGCCTTCGAAAAACGTTTCGTAGACTCCTTCAAGGCTGGCGCACTGAAACGTTGGGCACTGGAATTGCAGTACCGCATCATTCCGGAAAACCTGCACACAGTCATCGAATGCAAACCGCTCCATACAGAAGCTGACACGAACCCCCTCGAAGTAGAACGCTGGACTGTCATCAACTCCTTGCGTACCGAATTGGGCCGTGACACAGAAAAGAGTCTGTCCATCTTCACGAAGATCAAAAAAGCCCTGGCTGCTGGAGATTACGACACAGCATCGGATCTCATGATCATCATGAGCGAAAAGATGGATGTCCTGAACGACCTCTATTATGAATACAGCCACAACGCATTCTAATAACTAGAACGCATCATACAGCGGGACGGTATACCGTTTCGAAAAGCATAAAAAGATTTCTGATCCCTTTGGGTCGGAAATCTTTTTTGCGTTATAGAAAAATTAGTTAATAGAATTAATCAAACGTGTTGCTTGTGACGTCATAACTTTATATTACTTAAATTCATCGTTAAAATAAAGTAAAACGTTAAACGTCCTTCTAGATTTGACGCTCATTCATTTCAGTGATAGCATGGTTGCATGAGACCATTGCGGACTAGAAAAATCTATCATTGCCAGGGCTTTTATTTTTTTGCGCAAAACACCGTATTGTTTTGTTTTGCCAAGCTCATACAGTAGGAAACTGTTCCTTTTCGTTCGTGTATGGCAGGAATTCAGCTATGGAGGTGATGTAATTCGGGGGAAGACGCCGCCAGGCGCAGCCGTCGTGTCTTTTTTGCGTGCCGGGAACATGCAGAAGGGGACAAAGGGGTAGGGCTGGCCAGAGAAAGTATTGAATTTCTTATATAACGTATAGAAGTTACTACTTTTTTATAGGAGGCGTTTGTACAATGGATCCAAGAATTCATACTCTTGCAAAAAACTTAATCACCTATTCGGTTCATCTGCAAAAAGGAGAAAAGCTGCTCATCGAAGTCTTCGATGAAGGACTGCCTTTGGCGAAAGCGCTTGTAGAGGAAGCGTATAAAGCCGGTGGCCTGCCTTTCATCAGCTTCAAGAATATGCAGCTTGAACGGGCTCTTTATCAGGGGGCTACGCAGGAATCGTTTGACTATATGGCTAAGTGGGAAGCTGCCCGCATGAGCGATGTAGATGCGTATATTGCCGTCCGCGCCTATAGTAATACGGCCGAACTGGCGGACGTACCGGACGACAAGATGAGCCTCTACCAGACCTATTTCAACAACCCTGTACACATGAAGATCCGTCTGCCCAAGACGAAATGGTGTGTACTCCGCTATCCGAACCAGTCTATGGCCCAGCTGGCCAACATGAGCCTCGAAGCCTTTGAAGATTTCTACTTCAACGTGTGCAACCTTGATTACGGCAAGATGGAAGCAGCTATGAAACCGCTCGTCGACCTCATGAACCGTACAGATAAGGTACATATCGTAGGGCCCGGTACGGACCTCACGTTCTCCATCAAAGGTATCCCGGCTGTAACGTGCTCAGGCCGCATGAACATTCCCGATGGGGAAGTGTACACCGCGCCGGTGAAGGATTCCGTCAACGGCTATTTGACGTACAACACGCCGAGCCTGCAGAACGGTACGACCTTTGAAAACATTCACTTTGAATTTAAAGATGGCAAGATCATCAAAGCCGAAGCGAACGACACGACCAAGCTCAACGCCATCCTCGATACGGATGAAGGGGCCCGCTATATTGGCGAATTTTCCTTTGGTATGAACCCGTACGTAACCTTCCCTATGAAGGATACGCTCTTTGACGAAAAAATCAAAGGCAGCTTCCACTTTACAGCCGGCAATGCCTATGACGATGCTTTTAACGGCAACCGTTCCGCTATTCATTGGGATCTCATTTGCCGCCAAGGTGCCGATTGCGGCGGCGGTGAAATCTGGCTCGACGACGTACTCGTCCGCAAAGACGGTATCTTTGTCCTGCCTGAACTTCAGGGCCTGAATCCGGAAAACTTGAAATAAGCGGACTGCAGGCCGTTCCTCATGCCGGGCGTCCTGCTGAAATATAACTACTGGAGGTTGTTTGCATGTCAGAGCACGAAACGCGACCGGCGGAAGAGTACAATCCGCCCATGTCGCCTTATAAAGAGTATCAGGAAATCAACGCCTACGTCGTAGGCTGGGGTATGTTTTTTGCTGCCCTCTTCGCCTTGGCCGTCGGCTACCTGAGCTTGAAAATCGGCCAGACCGTCGACGCCTTTGCGCCTGTATCGGTCTTGGCAATGGGCATGGCCGTTCTTTTTAAGCGCAAAAACGCTTTTCCTGAAACGGTTCATATCCAGGCCATTGCCAGTGCCGGTACGAACATTCTGGGCGGTACGATGTTTATCCTGCCGGCCCTCTTCATCTTGCATATTTACGGCGTTTCCTACTGGGAAATGGTCACGCCGATCGTCTTAGGCAGTATCCTCGGCGTCTTCCTGGCGACTATGTTCCGCCGCTATTTTGTCGAAGAAATGGACAAGGCCTATCCCTTCCCATCCGGCCGGGCTGCGGCGCAGGTGTTGGCCTGCAATGAAGGCGGTGCGGCTAAGCTCATGGTTCTCAGCGGCTTTATCGCCATGTGCTACGATTTCGTCCTCAATTCCCTGGGCTGGTGGAAAGAAGTCATTACGACGACGACCTTCCAGTGGGGCACAGCCCTGGCCGACAAGCATAAGCTCGTCTTCAGCCTCGATAACGACGCGGCGCTCTTGGGGATTGGCTATTTTACGGGTCTGCGCTATGCCTGCATCATCGCTGCCGGCTCTTTCTTTGCCTGGGTCGTCTGCATTCCCGTCGTCTATTACCTCGGCGGCGACCACCTGATGGTCATCAAGGACCAGCAGGTCCTCCTGGCCAACGCCCCTGTAACGGCCGTCTTCAACCAGTACGTGCGCCATATCGGCATTGGCATGCTGGCTATGGCCGGCGTCATCGGCCTCCTTTCTATGAGCAAGGTCGTCGGCGGCGTCGTCAAAAAAGCGGCAACGGATATGTTCTCGTCCCGTGCGGCCGGCCAGGAAACGCTTTTGCGGACGCAGCAGGATATTCCCATGAACTACCTCGTTATCGGTACGTTCCTCATGGTAGTCCTCTTTACGGTTTTCTTCCACCTTACGTGCTCAGAAAACCTGACTCAGACCCTTCTGGCCTTCGTCATTGTCCTCATTTTCGCCTTCATGCTTTCTGTTGTCGGCATCAGCTCCATTGCCTTTACAGGGAATGAACCGGTTTCCGGTATGACCATCTTCATGATCATCGTCTCGGCCGTCATCATGGCCAGCGTCGGCATGAGCGGCGACAGCGGCATCGTTGCCATCCTCATGATGGCTGCCTTCCTGTGCTCGACCTTGTCCGTTGCGGGTAACTTTATGTCGGAACAGAAGGTTGCCTACCTGACCGGTGCGACACCGCGGAAAATGCAGCAGTGGCAGCTCGTATCCATCGTCCTGGCGTCCTTTGTGTCTGTTGGCGTCATTATCCTGCTCAACAACGCCTATGGCTTTACAGGCGAAGGTGCCCTCCAGGCACCGCAGGCCAACGCCATGGCGGCGATCGTACAGCCCATGATGGGTGGCGGCGAAGCACCGTGGCCGCTTTACATGGCCGGTGCCTTCTTTGCGGTCATCCTCTGGATGATCAAGATTCCGCCTTTGGCCTTTGCCCTCGGCGCCTACCTGCCTATGGGAATTAATACGCCGGTTCTCGTCGGTGGTATCGTTTCCTATCTCGTATCGCACAGCAGCAAGGACGACGCCATTAACGAGCTGCGCCTCAGTGAAGGCAGCACCGTTGCGTCCGGCTTCGTCGCCGGCGGCGCTATTGGCAGTCTCATCAGTGCCGTCCTGCACATTGCCGGTATCGACTGGTTTATGAAAGCCTGGGAAGCCACACCGGCCGCTACGTACTTAGGCATCGTCGCCTATCTCGTACTCTGTGCTTTCATCTACAAGATGGCTGTCAGAATAAAAGAAAAAAGAGCAGAGAATAAAGCTGAATAAGGCAATCTCTACGTCACGTCCTCCGTGCAGGCCTTCGCTTGCAGGAGGACGTGTTTTTTGTCTTGCCGGGCCCGGCGAAAAGCCTATAGCAGTATTCGAATTCCTTATATTAGGTTTGACGCACTATGTGCCCTGTGGTATAGTTTTAAATGTAAATGTATATAGTAAATCAGGTGTCGTAAGACTCAATAGAAAAGCCGGTATAAGCCGGCGCGGTCCCGCCGCTGTAAGGACGAGTGATACTGCAGGAAACGTCACTGTGTAGCCGTAGCTACATGGGAAGGCGCAGTAGAGCCATGAAGCCAAGCCAGAAGAACTGCCTGATTGTGATCACCGGTATGACCTGCGAGCGATGGGGAGGAGATTTTTTGTGTTAGCCTGTAAAGGAAACCTGACGAACCGCGCGGAGATTCCAGCGCGGTTTTTTTATTGCCCAGGTGCCGGTAGAAAAGGAGAGATTGCGATGCACAAGAAACAACCTGTAGTAGCTGCCTTAGCCCTAGCCTGCCTGGCTGTAGCTCCATTCTGGTTGGACAACAGCGTCCACGCTGCGTACACCTTAAGTCCAGAGGTAAAGGACGTGACGCCGGCCCTCAAGGAAGCTACGTCCTTAGGTGTCCTGACCTACAATACCCCGGACCTGCAAAGCCTGGAAAATAAGGATGCCATCTTAGTCCTGAGCTTTGGTACGACTTATACCAAGAGCCGTCAGGCCACGATTGATGAAACGGTCAAAGCTATTCAGGCAGCTCATCCGCAGACGAAGGTCGTCGTCGCCTTTACGTCGCATATTATCGTCGACCGCATCAAAGCTCATGAAGGCCTTACCATTCCGACGCCGGAAAAAGCTCTGGAACAGCTCAAGGCCGAAGGCTATACGCGCGTGGCTATTGCGTCGCTGGATGTCATTCCCGGCGTGGAATATGACTACGACAAGGCCATATTCAATAGCTATAAGCACGCTTTCAAAAAGATGACCCTGGCGACGCCGCTCTTATATTGGATGGGCCAGGAAGACCAGCGTGATGACCTAAGTGAATTCGTGACGGCCTTTGCCAGCCAATTTCCTAAGCTCGGCAAACACGACGCCATTTTGGTCATGGCCCACGGTACGCCTCATCCGGCAAATGCCTATTATTCCGTCCTCCAGGACCGCTTGAAAACGGCTGGCTACGGCCAGGTCTATGTCTATTCCGTCGAAGGCTGGCCGCACCTCGATACGGTGATTCCGCAGCTGAAGAAAGCCGGTATCAAGCACGTCATCCTCATGCCCATGATGATGGTCGCCGGTGACCACGCTAACAATGACATGGCCGGTGCCGGCGCCGCTTCCCATAAGAGCATTCTCGAACAGCATGGTTTTACCGTTTCGCCGTATATCCACGGCCTCGGTGAAAACACGGCAGTACGGCAGCTCTTCGTCGAACGGGCTAATGAAGCTGTAGCAGCGCTGGAAAGTACGAAATAGGAGATAATAGAAGAGTATGGGGCAGGCTGACAGAATGCAGTCTGCCTCGCCTTGTGTCACGTCCGTATTCTTTATAAGGGAGTCATATTGTGGAAGGTATTTATCAGGGAATTCTCATGTTTCAACAGGGCGGCGTCGTCATGTACGTCTTGCTCCTTTGTTCGCTTGTAGTCGTCTATTTTGCTGTCGAACGGGGCCTCTATTTCCGCCGCATGGATGCGGGCAGCGACTTTGCCGAGCGCTGCAGCTGCGTCCTGCGTCAGGGTGATGCCGGTCAGGCCACAGCCTGTATTGCCCAGGGTCACGGTGCCTTAGCGGCGATCTTACAGGCTGTCCTCAGCGGCAAGGCCGGTGTAAAGCCGGCAGCCTATATGGAAATGGAGTCCGGTATTGCCATTGCCCGTTTCCGGCAGCACTTATATTTTCTCAGCGTCATCGTCACGATGGCACCCCTTTTGGGCCTCTTGGGCACCATCAGCGGCATGATCCGTTCCTTTAGTATCTTCAATATCGAATCCGGCCAGGCTGTGGCCATTACCGGCGGTGTTGGCGAAGCCCTCATTGCCACGGCCTTTGGCCTTTGTGTGGCTGTCCTGGCTCTGGCGGTTCATGCCTATTTTACGCAACGCCTGGAACGGATCATTACCGATATGGAAACGTGCTTTAGTGCCTGGGAAGTGGGGCGGAAATCATGAGATTACGGGATCGCCGCTCCTTTAGGGAACCGGCCGTTATGATCATCCCTATGATCGATATCATGTTTTTTCTCCTCGTCTTCTTTATGATCAGCACGCTCTACATGGTCCACGTAAAGACCATGCCCGTCCAGCTGCCCCAGGCCGTCCACGCCGAGCAGCAGGCCCGCGTGTCGAGCGTCATTACCCTGCAAAAGGATGGCAGCCTCTCGCTCGACGACCGGGCCATGAAAGAAGCAGACCTGCTGGCAGCGGTACAGGCTGAAAAAGAGGCGAACCCGAATTTCGTCGTCGTCATCCGGGCCGACCAAAGCCTGGATTATGGCCAGGTCATGGTCCTCATGGATCACTTAAAGAACGCCGGCATCACGCGCTTTGGTCTGGCTGCCGGCGGGGAGCAGGGACAATGACGGCCCGCAAGGACAAACGGCTGGCCTTGACGGTAACGGTTGCTGTCCACGCAACGATTTTTGTGGTCCTCAGTGCCTGTGGCCTCTTTACGTATGTCCACATGCCTCATAAACCGTCTTATACAGAGGTCATGGTCTACGATGAAAACTCCCTTTCTACGTCGCCCCAGGGCGGTGGCAGCCCGGCTATTGCCATCCCCTCCGGAGCACCACCTATTACAGAAACGTACACGGATAAGGCGGCTCAGGCTGATGCACAAAGGGAGCAGGCTAAGAACGTTCAGGCTGCCGGCGCCGGCACGGCTTCCGGTAGCAGTAGTGCAGCAGGCAGTACTGCCTCAGCCGGCCAGGGAAATGGCAGCGGTACAGGTGGCGACAGTGGCAGCGGCGATGGGGCAGGCTCCGGAAATAGGGCGCCCAGACCGGCACAAAAAGCCCGTCTCCTTGCGTCGGGAGATTTTAACGTCCCCGCAGCAGCCCGCCAGGGCATTCACGGCCAGGTGAGTCTTTCTATCGTAATCAGCGCCGCCGGTTCCGTAACGTCGGCAGACATTATCAGCAATTCGAGCGGCCGCAGCGATGTTGCCCAGGCTGCGCAGGAGTATGCCTATACCTTGCAATACGCGCCGGCAACGGATGAAGCCGGTGACGCTGTCGCCTCACGGCGGCAAATTAATTTGCAGTTCTAATCTACAACAAAAGGGGATATACTATATATTATGGTGTCACAACGATCTATCCGCACACTTTCTATTTTGCTCGCCTTGGCAGGTACCTTGCCCGTGTCAGCCGATACGACGCGCGTCGTCAGCGATGCCGACAGCGATACGTTTTACGTTACAGTCCGGCAGGCGGCGCCTGTAAAAGAGGCAGCTCCGCCTAAGGCTGCAGCTGCTTCGCCGGCCCCTGTTGTCCGTCCGGAAACCCAGGTGATTACAGCACAGGAAATAGCCGCACAGCATGCGACGAATGTGACCGACGCCTTGCGCCGCGTGAACGGCGTCAGTATTAACGAAATGGTACCGGGCACATCGGCGTACGTCAAGCTCAACGGCGACGACCGGGTCCTGGTCCTCGTCGACGGCCAGTCCCTGGCTAACGCCCAGGGCTCTGCCTACGGCCGGGGCTCTGTCGATCTCACGTCCCTGCCGGGTGTAGGGGCTATTGAACGGATCGAAGTAACCCGTGGCAGTGGCTCTGTGGCCTATGGCAGCGGTGCCGTCGGTGGCGTCATCAATATCATTACCAAAAAGGGGAGTACGACGCCACAGACGACTCTCGACGTCAACACCGGTTCGTGGGGGACCCACGGCTACAGCCTCAGTAACAGCGGCCAAAGCGGCAAGACGAGCTGGTTCGTCACGGGCAATATAGACAAGCGGTCCTATTATAAATTTCCACAGGCCTACGACAGCGATGAAAGCCGCGGCGATTATAATAACAAGTCCTTGTCCCTGCGGCTGGACCAGAAGCTGAACGAGGCCAACTCCCTGACGCTCCAGGTCTTTCACAAGACCAGCGACGGCCACAGTTCGACCTTCGATAAAAAGGACGACCGCTTCCAGCTCCTGCGCAACAAGGTTGTGGACCGCCTCTACAACGACTACAGCCTGACCTGGCATTTCCGGGAGGATACGGCGACACCTGGTTATATCCGCTATTTCAACAACTATTCCCGTACGTGGTGGACGAACCATTACTTTACGCGTACGCAGGGCTTGGAAGGGCAGAACACGCGGCAAATAGGCGCACACCGCCTCACGGCCGGCGCTGCCTGGACGGAAGATGCCGGCACCAATAAAGAAGCCAATTATTTCGACGAAAAACGCCACAATCTGGCAGGCTATGTAGAAGACGTGTGGAATATTGGCAAGTGGACTCTTACGCCGGGCCTGCGCGTCGACGATAACAGTACGTACGGTACGCATTACACGCCGCGCCTGGCCGTTGATTATCAGGCCAATGACAAGGTCAAGGTCTACGCCTCTATGGCCCGCGTCTTCGCCCCGCCCCGCCTCAACGACCAGTTCTATTTCACGGGCTCTACGGCAGGCAATCGTGACCTGGAACCGGAAACGGGCTATACCCAGAACCTGGGCATCCAGTACGCCCTGACGCCTAAGACGGTCTTTGATCTCCATGTCTTCCGCAGCCATTTGCACGACGTCATCCGCTGGAACCGGGCCGTTACGCCGCACGAAGCGGAAAACCTCGATGAAGAAAAGAAACGGGGCCTGGAGCTGTCCCTGACGCGGACCATCAACGAACACTGGCGCTGGAACGCCGGCTATTCGTACACCCATATCGACGTGGATACGGGCGACGGCCTGGCTTTTGATGCTACGTACAACCGGCCGAATGGCTATTTCTCGTCTCTCGACTATACCGGTGGCCGCTGGCATGGCAACGTCTCCCTCACGGCCGGGACAGGACGGAATGACACGTATTACCTCGGCAGCTCTTACGTCGTCTGGGACGGCACCGTAAGCTATGATCTCAATAAAGATTGCACCCTCTACGTCAGGGCGACGAACTTCACGAACGACGCCTATGACCTGTACCACGAATATCCGGCAGCAGGACGGGCCTGGCTTGTAGGGGCAACGTATACGTTCTAAAGGAAGGATGGAATAGGATGGGACGAAAACTACTTTGTATGGTCCTGACGGTACTGCTCGTATGTCTTTGCGCCGGCTGTGGCCCTCAGGATAAAGCGGCAGCGTCAGGACGACAGGTAACCGATGCGTTGGGCCGGACCGTAACCGTTCCGGCAGCGCCCCAGCGCGTCGTCGCCTTATCGACTTCCCTCGTAGAGCTGACGGCAGCCGTACAGGGCGATCTCATGGGCCGCTCGTCTGTCCGCGCAGCTGACGCGTCTGTCCCCAAGGGCTATGAAGACGTTCCGGAAATGGGACCTGTCTATAGCGTCAATATGGAAAAGGTCCTGGCAGTCCAGCCGGATCTGGTCCTCGTCAGCGCAACCCAGCAGAGCAAGCTCGTGCCCGTGCTGGAACAAAACGGTATTCCTGTCTTGGCCTTGAAGACGAAGACCTACGACGAAGTACGCCATACGCTGGACCTCTTGGGCACCGTATACGGCCATCAGGCAGAGGCCCGGGACGCACTGCAGTCGATGGAGCAGAGGCTGACGCAGATCAAAGGGGCCTTGCCGGCAGAAAAGCCGCGCATTGCGATTCTGCACGCTACGGCTAAGAGCGTCACCCTGGAGCTGCCGCACAGCATTGCCGGCAGTACGGCAGACACCCTGGGCTTGCCTAATATTGCCGCAGAAGTAACGGAACAGACCGGCGCGGATATGGAAACGGTACCGCTGAGCCTCGAATTCCTTACGGCCCAAAATCCGGACATTCTCTTCGTCACGTCTATGGGCAAGGCCGACCAGATCGAAGCCCGTCTGCAGGAAGACCTGGCAGCCAACCCGGCCTGGTCTAACCTGAAGGCCGTGCAAACGGGACGGGTTTATATCCTGCCGGAAAACCTTTTCCTCCTCAGTCCGGGCGTCCATTATCCGGACGCTGCGGCGTACATGGCGAAAAAAGCGTTTCCCGGGCTTAGCCTATGAGGAGCCGTAAAGGCCGCCGCCTGGGCCTCCTCGTCGTCTTTGCCGTGCTGACTGCCGTGAGCCTCATCGTGTCCCTTACAGAAGGAGCGACGTATATCAGTGCCCACGATGTCGTCATGCGTCTCATAGAGCCCGGTACGGATGTGACGAGCCAGATCATTTGGAACCTGCGCCTGCCCCGGGCCCTGACCTGTGCCCTGACAGGACTGAACCTGGCCCTGTCAGGGGCTATCCTGCAGGCGGTTATGCGCAATCCCTTGGCCGATCCGCACATTATCGGCATTTCCTCCGGCGCCGGGCTGGCCGGGATTATTTTGCTCATCGTCCTGCCGGCCTATACGTTTCTCTTGCCGCCAGCTGCCTTTGCCGGTGCCATTGGTGCGGCCGTTCTCATTTATATCTTATCATGGAAGCACGGCATTCAGCCCTTGCGTATCATCTTGGCCGGCGTTGCCGTCAGTACCTTTTTGGGAGCCATTATTTCGGGCCTCCTCATTTTCTATAGCGACCGCGTCCACGGTGCTCTCCTCTGGCTGGCCGGCGGCTTCAGTGCCTGCAGCTGGCACGACGTGAGCCTTATCGTGCCGTATACGCTGGCCGGCCTGCTTCTCGCCTTAGCCGGTGCCGGAAGCCTCAATATTCTTCTCCTCGGTGACGACACGGCCCGCAGTCTGGGCCTGCCTGTCGAAGTGGCGCGCTGCCTTCTCACGGGGACAGCGGCGCTCCTGGCGGCCAGTGCCGTCAGCGTAGCCGGGCTCTTAGGCTTTGTAGGCCTCATCGTACCGCACACAGTGCGCCTGCTCGGCGGCAGTGACCATTTCTTTCTCCTGCCAGGTTCGGCACTGCTCGGCATGGCCGTCGTGACCCTGTGCGATACCTTTGGCCGCGTCATCTTTGCTCCCATTGAAATTCCGACGGGGATTATCATGGCCCTCTTGGGCGTGCCCTTTTTCCTTTATCTCTTAAGGAGGGATTTGTCATGAGTGAAGCCATCTTGACGGCATCCCACCTGTGCGTCTCGTTAGGGGGCAAGGAAATTCTTCACGACGTGTCCTTGCGCGTGGCAAAGGGCGATTTCCTGACTCTCATCGGACCGAACGGCAGCGGTAAAAGTACGCTCTTGCATACCTTGTGCGGCCTGACGAAGCCTGGCCAGGGAAGTGTGACCCTGGCGGGCCAGCCACTGGCTGCGTATGGCCGCAAGGAATTAGCCCAAAAGATAGCCCTCGTCACGCAGCAGCATACGCTGCCGGCCGATCTTACGGTATATGATCTCGTGCGCTGTGGCCGCTTTCCCTACCGCCATTTTCCTCGCGGCCTGGGGGCAGAGGACCGGGAAAAAATCGACCAGGCTCTGTTTGCGACGAGTCTTACCCCATATGCCCAGCGGGAAGTGAAATCCCTTTCCGGCGGAGAACAGCAGCGGGCCTGGCTGGCCACGGCCCTGGCACAGGAACCGGAAATCATGGTTCTCGACGAACCGACGACGTACCTCGATATCCGTCATCAGTTTATGCTGCTCGAGCTGCTGCAGGAATGGCATGACCGGCGGGGTCTGACCATTGTCATCGTCCTCCACGATCTCAACCAGGCCTACACGTGGGGCCAGACGACGGCCGTCCTCGCCGAGGGGCGCATTGCCGCTGCCGGCAGCACGGCAGAGGTCATTACGCCAGAACTGATGCAGCGCGTCTTTGGCGTAACCAGTGAAATCGTCACGACATCATCAGGACGGTCTTTTCTTGCCTGTTATCCGCAGACCGCGCCTAAGCGATAGCCAATCGCCGGCGCGGCCCTTTTTGACCGTGCCTGCCCTAGGTGGAGGACGGGAGAAATCCATGGTATAATAGAAAAGTAATACAAATAGTCATTATCAAAGGAAAGAAAATATGGAATCATATGAAGTTGTACAAGGAAAGAAGCTCCGTCAGGGCTATACGACAGGGAGCTGTGCCGCAGCGGCGACCAAAGCGGCAGCGCGCATGCTCTTAGGCCGGGTAGGGGTACCGGTCGTACAGCTGACGACGCCACGGGGCCTGGTCCTGGACCTGGAGCCGGAGGACGTACACGTGACGGCTAACGCGGCAACCTGTGCCATCCGTAAGGATTCAGGCGACGACCCGGATATTACCGATGGCGTGCGTATTTATGCGACGGTGGAAAAGACAGCCTCCGGCTGGGAGCTCGCTGCCGGTCCCGGCGTCGGTACGGTTACCAAGGACGGCCTGGCGTGTGCCAAAGGCGGCCCGGCCATCAACCCTGTGCCGCAGCGCATGATCCGCGCAGCTGCAGAGAGTGAAGCCGCTGCCAGTGGCTATACAGGGGGATTGAAGGTTACCATTTCCATTCCCGGCGGCGACGTCTTAGCGGCTAAGACCTTCAACCCGCGCCTGGGCATCGAAGGGGGACTTTCGATTCTCGGTACGTCGGGCATCGTCGATCCTATGAGTGAAAAGGCCCTGGTCGACACGATCAAGACGGAAATGAAAGCCCGCCGCGCTAACGGAGACACGCATCTTCTGGCCTTCTTCGGCAACTACGGCGTCGATTTTGGCCGCGACACGCTGCACCTCGATGTAGAACGCCGCGTGACCTGCAGCAACTACGTCGGCGACATGCTGGATTACGCCGTATACTGCGGTTTTACGGACGTTCTCCTCATCGGTCACGCAGGCAAGCTGATCAAGCTCGCCTTAGGTATTATGAACACACATTCGCGCTACGCCGACGGGCGTACGGAATTTATGGCCCTCCAGGCCGTCTTTGCCGGTGCGTCTGTAGAAACGGCCAAACGCATTTATGCGAGCCGCACGACAGACGAAGCCATTGCCATCCTGAAGGAGGCACAGGTCTTAGAGCCGGTTATGCAGGCGGCGACGGAGCGCATCGAATACTATATGGAACAACGGGTCCATCGGGAACTGCGCTGTGGCGCCATTCTCTTTTCCAATACATACGGCGTATTAGGGGAAACGAGCCACGTGCCGGAGCTCATAGCGGCCCAAAAGGAGATATGATATGACGAAAGGAACCCTCTATTGCCTGGGACTCGGCCCGGGCGATCCGGAACTGATTACCTTCAAAGCCTGGCGCTACTTGTGCCAGTGCCCTGTCCTGGCCGTGCCGCAGGACCAGGCCGGCCGTAAGACTGCCGACGGTATTTTGCGGGCAGCTGCCAGCTTGCAGCCTGGCCTCGACCTTGACGCTAAAGAAACGGTGGCCCTCGATTTTCCCATGACCCGCGACGCAGCAGTCCTGGCGGCAGCCCACGAAGAGGCAGCCAAGACACTGGCGGCGATCCTCGACAGCGGCCGCGACGTAGCCCTCATTACCTTAGGCTGCCCGACGATTTATGCGTCGTGCATGTACGTCGAAGAAAAGATCGCCGCCTTAGGCTATGCGACGGAAATCGTCGCCGGTGTAACGAGCTTTTGTGCCGTCGCCGCCAGATTGGGCCAGTCCCTGTGTGAAAAGGACGACGCCTTGCTCATTTTCCCGGCAAGCCGTCCGGATCTGCCGGAGCTGCTCGACGTGCCGGCCAATAAGGTCATCATGAAGGTGCCGCGTCATACAGAAGCATTGAAGGAAACGCTGGCAGAAAAAGGCCTTTTGGAAGGTGCGTCTGTCGTGTCGCGCTGCGGCATGGCCGGCGAATGGGCCGGGAAATTGACAGATATGAAGGATAGTGCCTATTTTTCAGTCATTTTGACAGGCAAGTCGAAATAAGAGAGGAGGCGCCGCTCAGACAGTACGCCTGATGCGGCAGAGCATATGATACACTTTGTAGGCGCCGGTCCTGGCGCGGCGGACCTCATTACAGTCCGCGGTAAGACCTTGCTGGAAACGGCAGATCAGATTATTTACGCCGGTTCTCTCGTGAACCCGGACCTGTTGCAGTACGCGAAAGCGGGGTGCCGTATTCTTGACAGTGCTTCTATGACTCTTGAAGAGGTCATTGCGGCCATGGAAGAATACGAAGCCAAGGGCGCCATGACCGTACGCCTCCATACCGGCGATCCGAGCATTTACGGCGCCATCCGGGAGCAGATGGATGAACTCGATAAGGCAGGCATTGCCTATGCGTGTGTGCCCGGTGTGAGCTCCTTTTGCGCCGCTGCTGCAGCGGTGCAGAAGGAATATACCCTGCCCGGTATCAGCCAGTCGGTCATCATTACCCGTATGGAAGGACGGACCGGTGTGCCGGAGCACCAGAAGATTGCCGACTACGCCGCCCATGGTGCGACGATGGTCATCTTCCTCAGCGCCGGCCTTTTGGAAAAACTGGAAACAGAACTGCAGCGTGGCGGCTATGCTGCCGCTACGCCGGCAGCCATTGTCTATAAAGCTTCGTGGCCTGATGAAAAGGTCTGCTACTGCACGGTAGATACGCTGGCCCAGACGGCAGCAGCGAACGGCATCAGCCGTACGGCCCTCATCTTAGTCGGTCATTTCCTCGACGGCGCTTATGAACGGAGCCGCTTCTATGACCCAGCCTTTACGCACGGCTACCGGCAGGGGAAAGACGCGAAGTAAGGTTTTACGAAAGAAGTTGATAAAATGAAAGCGGTACTGTTTTCTTTTACCCGTCGCGGGACGACGCTCAGCCTGACCATTGCCGCCTGGCTTACGGTCTTGGGCTGGGACGTACAGCCTTTGACGACGGTGAAATTCGCAACCATCGACCGGCGCCTGCGCGTATTGTCACCGGACTTGCGTACAGCCGCCGGCGCAGCCTTTGAAGAGGCACAGCTCCTGGTTTTCGTCGGTGCTGCCGGCATTGCTGTCCGGGCTATTGCGCCGTACGTAAAGAGTAAAGAAACGGACCCGGCAGTCGTGGTCATCGATGAAAAGGGACACTTTGTCATTCCTATCCTCTCCGGGCATATAGGCGGTGCCAACGATATGGCCCGCCGTCTGGCCGATCTCGTCCATGGCCAGGCAGTGCTCACAACGGCGACAGATGTGAACCATCGCTTTGCCGTCGATGAATGGGCTGCCCGGTCGGGCCTGGCTATTTCTTCCATGCGCGAAGCCAAGGCCTTTTCGGCAGGCTTGCTGGAAACGGGACGGGCCGGCGTCTACAGTGATTTCCCCATCGTCGGACCACTGCCGCAGGGATTGGAGGTGCGCGATTCCGGCCCCTTGGGGCTGGCTGTCACGCTGCGTCCTGATTGTTATCCCTTTACGGAAACGGTCGTCCTCAGGCCGCGTATTATCCATATCGGCATTGGCTGCCGCAAGGGCATTTATAAAAAGACTATTGGCCGCGTCGTTCTGCGTGAACTGCGGCGCCTGCAGCTGCCTGTTCACCTCATTGCCCGCGTGGCCTCCATTGACGTAAAGGCCAACGAAGAAGGGCTTTTGGCTTTTGCCAAGGATTACGGCCTGCCCTTGGTCTTTTATTCGGCAGAGGAACTGAACAGCCTGGGTGACCAGGGCTTTGCGTCGTCCGACTTTGTCTTGCGCACAGTAGGTACGGATAACGTCTGCGAACGGGCAGCCTATTTGAGCAGTAACGGTGGTCCCTTCCTGCTTCATAAGACCGTGGCTGATGGCGTGACGCTGGCCATTGCCCGCGAAGATTTTAGCGTCCAATTTACGAAAATGGAGTAACGTTTATGGCACAAAAAATATATGTCGTCGGCATTGGTCCCGGCGCAGCAGAAGATATGACAGGCCGTGCAGCAGCGGCTCTTTCGGCGAGTGACGTCATTGCCGGCTACCAGACCTACATCGACTTGGTGCGGCCGGCGTATCCCGGTAAGGAATATATCAGTAACGGCATGACCAAAGAAGTAGACCGCTGCCGTTTGGCCCTGGAAACGGCTAAAGGCGGCAAGACCGTAGCGCTTATTTCCAGCGGTGACGCCGGCGTCTACGGCATGGCCGGTCTCATGTATCAGGTTGCTGCCGGCAGTGGTGTAGAGATTGAAGTCGTAGCCGGGATTACGGCGGCCTGCTCAGGCGCTGCCCTCTTAGGGGCCCCTTTGGTGCATGATTTCTGCCTCATCTCCCTGAGCGATCTCCTGACACCGTGGGAAGCTATCGAAAAACGGCTCGACCGGGCTGCTGATGCGGACTTCGTCATCGTCCTCTACAATCCGGGCAGCCATAAGCGGGCTGATTATTTGCAAAAGGCCTGCGAAATCATTGGTAAGTATCGGGCTGCAGCGACGCCGGCAGGGCTTGTACGTAACATTGGCCGCGACGGCAGTACGGCAGAAATTACGACCTTAGGCGATCTCGCCGGCCGCCAGGTCGATATGCTGACGACGGTCTTTATCGGCAACAGCCAGACAGAAGTCATCGATGGCCACATGGTGACGCCCAGGGGGTATCGTCTCGTATGATGCCTCTCGTCTGGATCTTCGGTGGTACCAGTGAAGGCCGTTGTTTGGCCCAGGCGGCGTTGTCCCTGCCCATTCGCCTGCGCCTTTCTGTGGCAACCGACTATGGCAGTGATTTGGCACCGCGCGGCGAGAACCTGGAAATTTGGCAGCGCCGCCTGACAGCTGCCGAAATGACGGCCTGTCTGCAGGCTGACCGGCCTGAGCTGGTCATCGACGCTACGCATCCCTACGCAACGGCTGTAACGGAAAATATTCGCGCTGCCTGTGCAGCTGCCGGCACGCCCTATATCCGACTCGTTCGGCCTTCTGAAGAGACGGATACAGCTATTACCGTGTCGTCCATGGCTGAGGCCGTAGAATTTCTCAGCCAGACAGAAGGCCCTATTTTCCTGACGACAGGCAGTAAGGATCTCGATACCTTTGCTACCTTGCCGGACTATGCCAGCCGCATTGCCCTGCGCATTTTACCGGCTCTGGAATCGCTCGAAAAGGCTTTGCGCCTGGGCTACGAACGGAGCCGCATCGTCTGCATGCAAGGCCCCTTTACAATTGATCTGAACGCCGCTATGTTCCGTTTTTACGAGGCTGCCTGGGTGGTAACCAAGGAGTCGGGACAGCGCGGCGGGTTTGAAGAAAAAGTGGCTGCCGCTCAAAAAGCCGGTGCCCATCTCCTCGTTGTGTCCCGTAAGGACGACGAACAAGGGCCGGCCTATGACGACGTGTGGCGGCTTTTGGAGGAACGCTATGGCCAAGGTTAAACTTAATCTCATCGGCATGGGACCGGGAAATCCGGATCTCCTCACAGGCGCTGCCCGGGCAGCCCTGGCTGAAAGTACTATCCTCTTAGGTGACCGCCGTCTGCTCTCGGCCTTTCCCATGGAAGGGAAGGACGTGCGGCCAACGACGAAGCCTTCAGATATCTGCGCAGTTATTGAAGCAGCGGCGCCGGGGACGGTCGTGGCCGTCCTCGTTTCCGGTGACGTAGGCTTTTACAGCCTGGCAAAATCGCTGACCCATGTGGAAGACTGCGAGGTGCACCGCTACGCCGGCATTAGCAGCCTCGTCTATTTTGCAGCGGCCCTGGAAATTCCTTGGGAAGATGCCTGCATCGTCAGCCGCCACGGCCGTAACCAGCCCCTTATTCCGGCTGTACGGCAGCATAAAAAGGTTTTTTGCCTGACTGGCGGCAAGCATAGCGTGGCCTCTGTCTGCGCCGAACTGACGGCGCAGGGCCTGGGGGATCTGGATGTCGCCGTAGGCGAACGTCTTTCGTACGACAATGAACGCATTGTCCGCGCTAAGGCCGGTGAACTGACAGACGCCTCCTTTTCGACGCTGTCGTCCCTCTTTATTTTCAATCCCCAGGCGGAAACGATCCATACGCCTGTACACGGCTTGGATGATGGGGCATTCGTCCGCTCCCACGTGCCGATGACGCGGCAGGAAGTGCGGGCTGTGGCGATTGCCAAGCTGCGTCCTCAAGTGGGCGACACTATGTACGACGTCGGCGCCGGCACGGGCTCGTGCAGCGTGGAATTGGCCTTGCAGGCCCCGTTAGGACAGGTCTATGCCTTAGAAGAAAAGGATACGGCTTTAGAACTGTTGGCAGCCCAGAAAGAACGCTTTAATCTGCCTAATATGACCATCGTTGCCGGTAACGCTGCGGCTACGATTCCGGCGCTGCCTGCACCGGACTGCGTCTTTATTGGCGGTACGAAGGGCGAATTGCCGGCCATTCTCGATGGCATTTATGCAAAAAATAAAGCCTGCCGTGTTGTACTCACGGCCATTGCCTTAGAAACGGTCAGTGCCATTGTGACCTACTATGCCGAACATACGGCGTACGACCTGGATATTGTCCAGCTGGCAGCGGCCCGGGGCCGTCATGTAGGGTCATATCATATGCTGACTGCAGAAAATCCTATTTTTATCCTTACAGCTTCGCTTAAGGAGTGATTTCTATGGAGCAAACAGCTGTTGCCCGCGTCCTCTTTGCCGCACCTTCTAGTGGCAGTGGCAAGACGACTGTCGTCTGTGCGATTATGGAGGCCTTACGTCAGCGGGGCCTGAAGCTCGCTGCCTGCAAGTGCGGGCCTGATTATATTGATCCCTTGTTTCACCGTGCTGTCTTGGGCATTCCCTCTCAGAATATCGATCTCTTTCTCTTAGGGAAACGCTGGCACGGTGCGGCTGTGGCGCGGCGTCTCGTTGCCGAAGCAGGGGCAGATACGGATATTACCATTATTGAAGGAGCCATGGGCTATTACGACGGCATCGGCACGAGTGAAGAAAATAGTGCGTACGCCGTGCGCGCCGCCTTGGCAGCGCCGGCCGTACTCATCGTCGATGGCCGTGGTGCTGCCTTATCCCTGGCTGCCACTTTGCGGGGCTTCG
Organism: Caecibacter sp. AF58-12pH5A; assembly: GCF_027681725.1. Classification (NCBI taxonomy): domain Bacteria; kingdom Bacillati; phylum Bacillota; class Negativicutes; order Veillonellales; family Veillonellaceae; genus Caecibacter; species Caecibacter sp. AF58-12pH5A. The sequence goes on from NZ_JAQDBC010000011.1 coordinate 56,929, forward strand.
TTACCTTTCGCAGGAACAGCGGTCTCCAAGGCTTTATCCTGAACCACGTAAAGCCTTCGGTCTATACGTATTACCGCCAGGTCCTCGAAGAAGAAACGGGCCTCAAGGCCTATGGATATCTGCCGGAGCTGCCCGACTGTACCTTTGCCAGCCGTCACTTAGGCCTGGTTACGGCCGGAGAAATTGAAGACCTGCAGGCTACGCTGGGACGATTAGCCCAGGCAGCCGAAGAGGGCATCGATCTGGATGGCCTTTTGCAGCTCGCCGCTGGGGCTCCGCCGCTAAACTGGTGTGACGAAAAAGTACCTCAGTGCCAGCCTGTCCGTTTGGCTGTTGCCGAAGATGAAGCCTTTTGCTTTTATTACGCTGCCGAGCTGGACCTCTTTCGTAAACTCGGCGCCGAGATCATTCCCTTTAGCCCCATTCATGATGCGGCTTTGCCGGATTGTGATGCCTTGTATTTAGGCGGCGGCTATCCGGAACTGCACGCGCCGGCATTGACGGCCAATGCGTCTATGCGCCAATCGATCCGTATGGCCTTAGCTGATGGCTTGCCTTGTCTCGCCGAATGTGGCGGCTTTATGTACCTTCAGGAAAGCTACAGTGATGGTACCGGTTCCTATCCCTGGGTTGGTGCCCTGCCCGGATCCTCTCACTTGACGCAGCGCCTCGTACGCTTTGGCTATATTACCGTTACGGCTGAAGAAGATACTCTTCTGGGCCCGGCAGGGACGACCTTTAGGGCTCATGAATTCCATTATTCTGATAGTACGGCCAATGGCACGTCGTGCACGGCCAGAAAAGCCTCAGGCACCCGTTCGTGGCCCTGTATTCAGGCTTCGCCGACACTCTTTGCGGGCTATCCCCACCTGAACCTGACGGGTCACCCGGAACAGGCAGCCCGTTTCTTACACGCAGCCGCAGCCTATGCGGCCCAGAGAGGAGCATCCCGTGAAAATTGAACACATTGCCCCGGCAGATATTGAAAAACGGAGCATGGAAATTATAGACCAAGAATTAGGTAACATTACGTTGCCTGAAGACAAATGCGATATCATTAAACGCGTCATCCATACGACAGCCGATTTTGAGTTCGCCCGTACGATGCGCTTTAGCGACGACGCCGTCGCCCGCGGCCTGGACGCTTTGAAACGAGGCGCCACGATCCTTACGGATACGAACATGGCCTGCACCGGTATTAGTGCCGTAAGCCTCAAAAAACTGGGCGGACAAAAGGTCTGCTACATGGCCGATCCGGAAATCGCCGCTATAGCTAAGAAAAACGGCAGTACCCGCGCCACAGCGAGTATGGACAAAGCCTGTGACATAGAAGGACCGCTCATCATCGCTATTGGCAACGCCCCGACAGCCCTCCTGCGCCTGGCAGAACTCATCGAAGCCGACAAAATTCACCCGGATTTGGTTATCGGTGTCCCTGTAGGCTTCGTCAACGTCATTGCCTCGAAAGAAGCAATCATGAAATGTCACGTCCCTTATATCGTCGCTACAGGCAGAAAAGGCGGCAGTGCCATTGCCGCAGCCATCTGTAATGCCCTCATTTACAGATTGACGAGATGACTTGCTTTTTTACACCATAACAACCCCCTGTCCTAGCAAATGAATTCATTTGCTAGGACAGGGGGTTGTTTTCTTCTGACGGCATACAGGCCACTAAAATCCCAGTGATTTCACCCATTCCTGGACTTCGCTGGCTGATGCTCCTGAAGCAAAACGGTGGCCTGGCAGCCAATTTCCTGTACCTGCCATCTGCTGCAGGAGTTTGCCGCTTTCGCCAATGCCCGAATCTACAGACGTAGCGAAGGGGATGACTGTCTTACCTGTAAAGTCATTGTGCTTGATGAAGTTATCAATCGGCCAGGCCGCATTGTGACGCCAAATAGGATAGCCTACGAAGACCGTATCGTACTGCGACCAATTGTCTGGCTGATCCTTGACGAGAGGAATATCGCGCAAGGCTTCGTTGTCCATTTCCTTCATGACGCGGCTTTCCTTGTTGTGATAGTCCAAATCTTCCTTGCTGTAAGGCTGTACCGGCTGGAGCTCCAGCACGTCGGCATTCGTAGCCTTGGCGATATCCGTAGCGACGCGTTTCGTATTGCCCGTACCGGAGAAGTAGACGACGAGAACTTTGCCGTTGTGTGGTTGATGGCCTGCGCCACCTCTTGGGATTCCTTGTTTTGCGTGTTCGCACCGGTCGTATTGGCACCACAGGCGACGAGACCCAGAGAGAGCACACAAGCCATGAGCAAGAGCATTATTTTTTTCACGAGAATTTCCTCCTTCTTTATCTAAACCTAACAGTTTGTACTCTTTTAGTATAGTGAAAGAGGAATCTCGTCAGAAGTCCCGTTTAGTTTTTCTGTATTAACTTTTAGTTTCTACTACGGCTGGTGCCTCAGACGTGCCTCAAGGAAAAAACGTGCCGGCTAGGAAGCAGTGAACTTGTAGATCTCCTGGCACCAGCTTTCCTTAGTCTTTAAACAAATGGAATTCTTCCTTCGTCAGTCCTTTATCATAGGCTTTATATAAATAGCGTGCAGCAATAGAGGAATAGGGCTTCCACTTGCGGCACTTCTTTTCTACGGCCTGGCGGGAGCGGTCGTCTGTCTTGTAAAGCCAGCTGTAGGCTTGGAGGAAGGCTACGTCTTCGTACGGAAGGATGTCTTGACGGTCCAGGACGAAGAGAAGGTACATCTTGGCCGTCCAGGGGCCGATACCCGGTAAGGTACGCAGTTCTGCCAGGACCTCTTCATCGGTACGCTCTGGGAAACGCCGGAAATCCAGCTGTCCTGAGCGTACAGCTTCAGCCGCAGCAGCAATGGCCTTAGCCTTTGACTGCGATGTGCCGACGCTCCTGATTTCCTCTAAGGATAATTGGCCTAACGCTTCCGGCGTGATGACGCCACCACAGCGTTCTACGAGACGGCCGTAGATCTTGGCGCCGGCCTTGATGGACAACATCTGCTCGATGATCTCATGGATAAGGAAGGGGAAGGGATTATCCGTGTGTGGCTCATAGGTCAAGGGGCCGACCATGGAGATGACCTTGGCCAGACGTTTGTCTTTTTTCTGTAAGTATTGGATGGACGGACTTGACCCATCCAAGGTTATGACTAAGGACATGATAAATTCTCCTAATAAAAATATATAATTTAATAAATCACGATTATTTATGGGTAATAGGTCTCACAAAGATATTTCTATTTTATCTCGAGCGGGAAAAGAAAGAGTAATTAAAAAGAAAAGGTGATTATTTTTACTATATAAATATTTTATGGTAAGAAAAAATATATTTATTTTACTATATTTTTTGTAATAAACGGACATATGATTGTCCATGTATACAAAAAACAATCATAATTAATTTTTTATTATACAATTAAAATTTTTTATTGCAATTTAGTAATACTTATGATAACATATAAGTATAGGAGATAGAAAAGAATAAAAATAGTTAATTGATCATCCATCGTATAACATGGGAGGTGTTAGAGATGAAGTGTCAATTTTGTATGGGAAAAACTATATCAAATAATTCTACAATATACCAAAAGCGCAGTGCAGGATCTGGGGAGAAACTGCAGCGTATCAATTGGTATCACGTACGCCGAGCGTGCTCGCTCCTGGCAGTACTCTGTTTGACCGCCGGGGCGTTGCCATTGTATGCGGCGGCAGAAACAACCCAACCGATTACGGATCTTTTGGCAGTAACGAGTGAAAACGATATCGTATCGAAGGATGCAGATGGGAATACCACCGGTGAAATCACATACGATATTAGTCCGGCAAATAAAGGCACGAACATCGCCATTGGGGAAAATTCGAAGGTCTTTATCGGCGGCGGGACCCAGGAATCGGTTATGTCCTTTGGGGAGACGGTAGATCCTACATATAAACAGGTTTTCATTTGGAATATTCAAACAGGCTACAACATCCATAGCAATAGTGCAGCTAAGGAAAATTTGCCGTCAGCTATTGCTATTGGACAAAACACCTATGCTCGGACGGGTTCTATTGTCATAGGTGATCATACACTGGAAAAAAACAATATTGCCATTGGCGATACTGTTGCGTCTTATGATAAAACCGGTAAGCCTACTTTGCTTTCTTACGGTGTAGCCAGTACCAACGTTGGTACTAACTCCTACACGAATGGACCTTTTGCGACGACCTATGGCAGCTATAATATTCAATCCTCACCCTATCCCAATGGTTACCCCTTGAAAAACGGGTTTGCCACAGTTATTGGCACTTTTAACTCTAATGAGTCCATGAACGACTGGAATAGTACTTCCGGTGTAGCGAACTACATTGGTGGCGTTGCAAATAAGGTTACGGCAAGTAATGGTTCCGTGGTTTTGGGTGCTGGTAACACCGTAAAAGATTCTATTAAAGATTTTGATGCCTCGTCGCTTGAAGAACCGGCAGCATCCGTTACGGCGATGCAAAATGCCCTGATTGAAGGCGTTCGTAAAAGCTCTGGCGGCGCAGCCATGGTTATCGGTGGTGGCAACCAGGTTGATTCGTCTACAGATACGCAGCTCATGGGCGTCAACAACGAATCGACGAAGGATACATATACATTACTGGATGGCTTCACGAACGTATCGACTAGCGGGGAACATCTGACGACCATCGGTTCAGGAAATACGATGACCGATTCCAGCTATACCCAGCTCCTAGGTGATAACCGGGTCCTCACGGATGTGGATAATTCCGTCATCCTCGGCTCGGCAGAAAATGCCTTGACGACAAGCGTAGATAACGTCACTATCCTGGGCTACAATGCCAATGCCAGTGTCGCCGGTGGCGTGGCCTTAGGTTATGGTTCTCTTGCTGTGACAGGCGCCGGAGTAGCCGGTTATGTCCCGACTGGTGGGACGAAAACGGGTAGTACCTGGAATTCTACAGCAGCCGCTGTTTCTGTTGGTGACGTAGCCAATAATATTACTCGCCAGATTACAGGTGTGGCCGCTGGTACAGCCGATACGGATGCTGTCAACGTGGCCCAGCTGAAAGATTTAGCTTCTAAGAGCACCAGCTCCAACGTTTCCATTACTGCCGGTAACGGTATCCGTGTCGTGAAGAATACAGATGGTTCGTATAACATCAGTGCCAACTTCTTGAATACCGGTACCAACGTTGTTGGTTTCCAAAAGAATGGTACCGTAAAACTGCCGACTACGTCCGATACGGGTTCTGGAACGGGTACGGGAACCGGAACAGGCACAAGTACCGGTACAGGCAGCACTAGCCCGGGTACATCGCCAGTTATCTTGATGGCGGCGGCTGCTACCTCTACCGTCAGTCAGGGTGCGGCTGCTGTCATTGGTACCCGCATTACTGATGATGCAGGAAACTCAACGGATGTCAGCACGACGGATTATCTGAGTATCATCGGTGATAAAACAAACATTACAACCACCGCGAGTGGCACAGACCTCGTCGTCAGCCTCAATAAAGATATTTCCGTCGATAGTATCACCGTCACCAATGGTCCGGTCATCGATTCCAACGGTATTTCTAATGCAAATACTATTAGTGTCACCGATGGTCCGACCATCAACTCGGACGGCATTACTAACGTCAATAAAATCAGTGTTACCAATGGCCCGACCATCAACTTCAGTGGCATCGACATGAACAACCAAAAGATTACCAACGTCGCAGACGGTTCCATTGCTTAAGGCTCGAAAGATGCCGTCAATGGCGGCCAGATCTACAACCTGCAAAATCAGCTCACCGGCCTCAACGATACATTCGGTAATGAAATTAACGGCTTGAGCCGTCGTGTAGACGGTCTCGACCGCCGCATCGATAAAGTCGGCGCTGGCGCCGCTGCCTTGGCAGCCCTCCATCCGACAGACTTCAATCCAGACGACAAATGGGATTTCTCCCTGGGCTATGGCAATTACCGCTCGGCTAACGCCGTTGCCCTCGGTGCCTTCTATCATCCCAACGCCTCGACTATTTTCAGCATCGGCGCTACTGTCGGCAACGATAACAATATGGTTAATGCCGGCGTCACCTTCAAGGTAGGCAGTGGCAGCTCTACACCATATTACACGCCGACTCAGGCCTCTCAGATCATCGGACAGCTGAAGACGGAACTGGCCCAGGTCAAAGAGGATAAAGCGGCACAGCAAGCAAAAGTCACAGCACAGCAAAAACAGATTGATCAGCAACAAGCAGAAATCAATAAGATGAAAGCCCAGATTGATCAGCTCCTCAGCCGCCTCAATATGGGATGATCATAGTATCTCATACAACCTCTTACTACCATCCTCACCTTTAAGAAACAGGCCTTTCTCCCCGGACAGAGGCCTGTTTCTTTTTTTTGCAACAAAATATAACATTTAAGAAATAATCATTTCATATTAATATAAATCATAGTATAATGTAAGTAAGAACATATCCTGAACATCTGCAACATGGGGGTAAGAAATTTATTTTTTTGCTGGATTCAGGATTGCATCGTGCGTGAATTTGGGGAAGGAAGAGATTCATATGAAAAGTAAGAGCATCGTATTATCAGGATTGATTTTATCGAGTTTGTTAGGATTTACAATGCCAGTATTGCCCGTCCAGGCGGCAACTATTAACATCAGTGGCGATGCAGTACAAGTAGAAAATCAGCCGGCTTCAAAATATGATACAGCCAGTGGCTACGGGATTATTACTATTAATACAGACAACCCAGCCATCGGTAATGGAGCTACCATGAGCGCCGCCGATGCCTCGGACAATACTGTGAACATTACAGGTGGCATAATTGCCTCAGCGGCTCCGGGGACGGATATTTTTGGCAGTGTCGTCCTGCAGCAGACAGACAACAAGGACCTGACTCAGGTCAGCAATAATACAGTAAACCTGACCAACACCATTATCGGTGACGGTACGGGCAGTGTCAACGTTTTTGGTGCCTATGTGGTAGATGCGAATGAAGATACGCACACCTACAGCAAAGAAGAAATAAATACTTGGGGTAATCATTTCACACCGGAAGCGACAGAAACCTTTGCTATTTCCCATAATACAGTGACTGTCGAAGGCGCAGTGCCTGCAGACGGGACGACTGTGTCTATCTATGGCGGTGCTTCCCGACTGATTGGTTCCAGTCCAAACTGGAGAGATTATAGATCTGATATTGACGTGACTGCCAATGCACCGGTGACGTATAATGCCATCTACATCGGAACCAGCGCGGCTGAAGAAGCAACTGGTACGTATGCCACGTCCGCTGATAATGGCGCCTACGATAGTGTCTATGGCGGCTACACCAGCAAAGGCACCGCTGCCAATAATACGGTCGTCGTCCGCAACAGCACGCTGACTAACATCGTTGCCGGTGGCTATACCAAGAGTATGACGGCTGATGCCAACCAGGTGACCTTATCTGATATTACGGCTGGCAAGGATTTATATATCTATGGCGGCTATAGCGGGCAAGGCGGCGCTGCAGATAATAGAGTAGATTTAACGCGCGTCAATGGTACGGACGGCAAAGTGACGGCTGTTGCCGGTAGTACTAATGGGTACAATGCGACAAGCGGTGATGCGACGAATAACCACATGAACGTAACAGATAGCACGCTCTATGTCGTAGCCGGTGGTATTGCTGCAGCCGATGGTGGTCATGATGATGGGGATTTTGAATCTGCCCGTCACTATCATGACGCTATTGGTAATACCGTATCGATTCAAGAATCCTTTGATGGAGGCACGCTTATCAGCGGTGGCGTCTTTGGCGGTGTTGCCTATCAGAATACGACGAATAACAGCGTAACCATGACTAACGGCAAGGCAGGTGCTGTTTGGGGCGGATTTTCCGGTAGTGAAATTCTATATTGGGGCTATCCCGGTAAGTCTGTTGGAAATGAAGTGACACTGGGCGTAAAAGGTACCACATCTGGCGGCCCGTCTATCGGCACGACTGTAGTCGGGGGTGAAGCGCTCTATGACAGCAGTACAGACAATAATGTGTACATTTATGGCAGTACTGTAGGCACGGATGTAGGACAGAAATCTATTGATTCTATTGGCGATTTTGCAGATAAAAGCTATTATAATGCTTATGTGTTACCAACGTTTTCAAATGTTATTGCCGGCGGTATCGGTGGAAGTGCTTCGATAGTCAGATTAAATAAATTCGCTGACAATAATTCTCAGGCAACGAATAATCATGTATACATAAGTGATAGTACGATTACAGATGGTGTGTCAGCTATTTATGGCGGTTGGAGCTATTCTGGTGTTAATGGCAATTCTGTCACGTTAGCAAATACAAATGTCTCATTAGGTAATTCTGTTGTATTGGAATACACTCTATATAATCAATGGGGCAAGGTGCTCAAGGACGATAAGCGGGAATATGGCGGGCGCATCATTGGTGGTGAAGCCATGAACGGCTCTGCTTCGGATAATAAAGTTACCATTTCAGGCAATGGTGCAACGTCTATGGAAAAACTTACGTATATAGCAGGAGGAATAGCAGGAATAATATCATATGATGAATATGAAGCTGCTTCTGTGGCTGCAGCAGACCGTAACCAGGTTTCCCTTTCCGGAGTCCAGCTCTCAGGCGCTTCTTCGGGACTTTCCATCGCAGGTGGCAGAGGCGAAACAGGTGCTTCCTATAATACGGTGTCCTTGGATGCCGTAAAAATTACGAGTCCGGACAAGATTCTAGGCGGCATGACGGATAAAGGAGACGCCATATACAACCAATTATCTATCGCAAATAGCAACGTGGAAATGGATTCGGGAATGATCATTGCCAGCGCTACAGGGGAGGGTACTGCATCACATAATACGTTGTCACTTACGGATACGTCTATTTCAGGTAAATCGGGAGTGAATTTGGTCAACAGCATAGCGTATGGGGGGGCGGCAAATGATAACACAACGACACTGGATACCGTCGATGCAAAGAACTTGATTACGTTGAGTGGCTCATACTCGGAGAATGATTCGGCATCTAACAATACGTTCTCTTTGACAGATAGTAAACTGGTCTTTCGATATGATGAAGAGACTAGAAATGAATCGGTGTTCATTGTGAATACAGGAAACAAAGAGGCCAATAACAATACGGTTAGTATAACGAATCATACGGAGTTAGCTGAGCTTTCTGAATTAATAGGTTCAATGTCAGAATCAGGACCGGTCATGGGCAATACACTTACTATTTCGGATAGTATTCTATCTAATGAAACTAATGAAGATGGATTTTTAGTAAGAGGCAGTCTAGGGGAAACAGAAGCCGCTAATAATAACCTGTACATTACAAATAGCACATTGTCCGGCTTACAATTGCTATATGGTGCCTCTGGGTATTCGGATGTATACAACAATACGGAAGTATTGACTAATGTTACCATTACCGGGCGTCATGGGATACTGGGGAATGAAGCAGGTAACTATGCCCATGATAATGCCTTTTCCATCATAGGCGGGTCCTTTTCTTTTATAGATGGAGATGGGGTCATAGCAGGTACTTATGGATGGCAACAGACTACCCAGAATACACTGACCCTTTCCAAGGCCAATATATCAGGAGTTATCGGTATCGGTGGAGGCATGAGTGATGTGACAGCCACTGACAATACCGTCACGATTTCGGATACGACCATTTCCAATTCCGAGTATGACGGGGGAACGATTCTGGTTGCAGGCGGATCAAGTGGATATACGGCAACGGCCGGAGACGATGAGACAAAGACTATTCTGCCTAGTGCGGATGACAATAGCATCCGTATCGACGGTGGCTCTGTCGACGTTTCCAGGATTTATGGAGGTTGGCTACGGAATGAGGATTCAAAAAACGACGTAGAAGGCACGACAGACAGCAATACTGTTATCATGGGCGACGGCGTTACAGCCAGCACGGTCATAGGCGGCAATAATGAGCTGGGCGGCTCTTCGTCGAAGAACGCCGTCACTATTAATGGCGGCACAATCAAAGAAAACGTCATTGCCGGGGAAACGCCTGCTGGCGACGCGAATGGCAACACACTGGACATTTACGGTGGGGAAATCGGTACGACTAACGCTGTAGATGATACCGGTAATGACCTGGCAGACGGCAATCTTATAGCTAGTGGCTATACGAAAGACGGTGCTGCCAATGAAAACACAGTCAGTATCTACGCCGGTACCTTAGGCAATATGATGAGCCTTTACGGCGGTTATAGCAAGACTGAAAGCACAGATAATACGCTCAACCTTTACACCAAGGGAAATGCCATCGAAAACCTGGGCTATTTCCAGACCCTCAATTTCTACGTCCCTGAAAATACAAAGGCAGGAGAAACTATGCTGGAAGTAACGGGTAATGCCGACGTACACGGCGCGGCCATCAATGCCGGCGTATACAGTACGACACAGCTTAGTCCGGGCCAGGTCATCAACCTGATTCATGACGGCAATCAGCCAATTAATACGGACAATACGACGTACAGCGTCATGGCAGGCAAGAATATCGTCACAGACGGCGCATTCCTGCAACGGGAAGTGTTCATAAAGAAACAGGATGCCAACACGATCGTTCTCTACGTTCCGGAAGACAGCAAACCCATCATCAGCGATGATACAAAGATCATTTCTACGCAGCAAGCCGGCGCGGCTTCGACCGTATCTAACGGCTCCGATATTGCGGCCACGGACGGCCTTGAAGCGGCTCTCACGGCGTGGAAGGAAGAGCATGATGCGGCTATGCTGCGGACGACGGAAAATGCGGCAGCCGATACGCTTGGCGTCATGGCTTCGGCCGTAGCAACGCCTATGCTGGCTCGCAGTGCCGTGTCGCATACCCTTATGGCGGCAGCAGCACCGGCAACGCCCATGGTCAGTGAAGCGCCTATGGTGGCACCGGCAGCGAGTGCAGCCCCGTCTGCAGGGGCAAGCGCGAGTACTGGGACGGCCTGGCAGCCGAACGCACCGGCCGCACCGGGAGCCTGGCTGGAAGAACACGACGTAGAAGCGAAATTTACGCCTTATGTCATGCTCGGCGGTCACAACCTGCGCTATAATACGAGCTCGACGATCGACACAAACGGCTTCAACGGTGAACTGGGGTTCGTCAAACGGTCCTTCCAAAAGGAATATGCTGACACGATCATGCCATTCCTCGAATATGGGACAGGCAATTATACGAGCTGGAAAAACGGTTCCCGCGGTGACGGCAGCCAGCATTATGTCGGTGCAGGCATTCTCGTTCGCAGGGATATGAACAACGGTTTTCACTACGAAGGCCTCGTCCGGGCTGGCCGCATGAGTGGCGACTACGGCGGCCGCATTGCCGGCTACCGCATGAGCTATAACTCGAGCTCACCCTACATTGCAGCTCACGTAGGCTTAGGCAAAATTTATAAGGACGACACGAACGAATACAACGTGTATGGGAAATTCTTCTGGTCCCATCTGAACGGCGATACGGTTACCCTGCACAGCGAACTGGGCGACGCCCAATATGACCTGGAACACGTAGATTCCCTGCGTACACGCTTAGGCTTCCGCTGGACGAAGCACCTTGACCGGGATGTGACTACGGTCTACGCTGGCATTGGCTGGGACTACGAATTCGACGGCAAAGCCAAGGCCCGTTATCAGGACTACACCACACCGGATGCCAGCATGAAAGGGTCTAGCGAATTCCTGGAACTGGGCTGGCAGAGCAAGTCGACGAAAGAAAACCCCTGGGGTGCTGATATACGAGTCACTGGCTGGACCGGTATGAAACAAGGCTTCACGTATAGTGCAACCATTACGCGAAAAATCTAACGCCATAATGGTCTTGCTTGTGGACAGACTGTCCCAAACAGGACAATAGGAAAGACGAAAAGCGATCTCTTTTGGTCAATTTGCTACGGCAAAAATCAAAAGAGATTGTTTTTTGTAATAGTTTAAAGCAAATATAAGTTTTCTATTTCAAATAATAATAAATTATAGTATAATGTAAACAGATAATACTGTTCGTGACAAAGTTTTTGGGGGTTCGCAAACAGTCAGATTAATCTTTTGTACGTGCATTCTGGGGAGGGATGAAAATGAAACAAAAGAGTAGAAAGAGTAGTAGAATCATTAGTGGACTTATTTTATCCAGTATTTTGGGATTTTCCGTCCAGGCTGTGCCCGTCCAAGCGGCAGCTGATACCATCAGTGGTGACCAGGTCCAAACGGAAACGACGGTCAGTGGCATTAAGACGACGACCATCAATACGGACAACCCGGCCATTGGCAATACGGACACGAATACAGCTTCAGGAAATACCCTGACCATCTCCGGTGGCACCATTACTTCTGCGGATCCAGGCTCTAACGTCTACGGCGGCGTCGTGGCCTCGAACCTCAATGCCGATGCTTCAGAAGTCAAGGACAACACCCTTACCATTACAGACACTACCATCGGCAGTGGTTCTGGCAGTGCGACCATTTTTGGTGGTTTCCTCAGCGATTATAAGGCACAAGGCGACTTGCGTTCTGTAATAGGAAATGATAACCGTTATCACTACCCGGCTCAGGACTTTGGCGTTTTTACCATCTCCGGAAATACGGTGACCATTACCGATTCCACCGCTGCGGACAATACGGCGGTTACTGTGTACGGCGGCGCCCACGGAATTGACTTTGAAATAAATGTGGCTACTAAATCTGGCGAAGGCTCTTTAGATGCCGGCAGATCCACCGTTACTGGCAATGCCGTCTATATCGGCACCAGTGCAGACCAAGAGACCGCCAAGACCTATGCCGCAGCAGGAAACAATGGTAACTATAATAATATTTATGGCGGCTATGCAGCGGCCGGCAGCGTCACGTATAATGCCGTGACGGCCCGTAACCTGGGACTCACTAAGGGCATATACGGCGGCTTCAATCAGGCCGGGGAAGCACTACATAATACGGTGACCATCAGCAACGTCACCGGCGCAGCGGGAACCTCTAAGGTCGTAGGTGGGTATGCAGAATGTGTCCATTTGGAAAAAGAATCGGGTGACGCCGATTATAATACCGTGAACGTAACCGACAGCACCTTGTACGAAGCAGCCGGCGGCGTCACTCGCGCTGATCCGTTTAATCCCAGCGGGGATTTCCAGTCTTGGCCGCACGGGTACGATGCCATTGGCAATGACGTTAATATTGAAGAAACAGCACCTGGGAAAACCGTCATTCAGGGTGTCATCGGCGGCTATGCCTGGGGGGATGTACGGCAAAATACGGTGAATATCACCAGCGGTACAGTTGCCAATGTTTGGGGCGGCAACTCCGATGGAATCAATACGGACCATTTTTCGTACTACCCCGGTTACTATGATTATAGTTGGACAGCGCAGGCAACCGATAATATCGTGACAATCGGAACCAAAGGCAGCACGTCCGGTCCCACCATCGGCTCCGTGGTCATCGGCGGGGAAGCGTACACCGATGATGTGACGGGAAACCAGGTCTATATTTACAGCAGTAACGTTGGTGCAGACACGAATATGGAAGACTTTTCTTATCTTACCGACTATGGCTATACCAACATCATTGCCGGCGGCGTGGCTGAATGTCAACCCTTTTTCTTGACGATACCGGCTGGCCCTAAAGCTTCAGACAAAGATGTACATTTAGCCGGAGGCATTGCCAGCAATAACTCCGTTTACGTGGAAGACAGCACTGTTGGAAATGAAATTTCCAGCATTTTTGGCAGTTTTGGCATGGGAGAAGCCAGAGGCAATACCGTAATGCTGCAAGATACCTCCGTTGCCTTGGGCAGTGAAGATGTAGACCGTAATCACTATGCAGATTGTGGTGATGAGGCAAATGTTCTTGACGGAGCCATTGTAGGCGGCCAGGCGACGAATGGCTCGGCTTCTGGAAACAAGGTCACTATTACTAGCACTGAGACCACGACCATTACCGGCCTTAGCTATTTAGTAGGCGGTAAGGCGTCCCTGACAAACAATTTTGCGCCGGAGGGGCAGACAGCACAGACCAATAACAATATCGTTTCCGTTTCAAATGTCATCCTCGAAGGCACCACGGCTGAGTCCTATGGCGAAACCGTTTCTAATCTTACCATGGTAGGCGGCATCGGCCAGGATGGCTCCAGCGGCAATACGCTGGTGCTGACGAATACTAAAGCCACCAATGTCAAAGAAATTGATGGCAGCATAACGGACGCAGGCTCTACCTCGGATACGACCCTTTCCATCACTCGTTCCAATATCCAAGGAACAGAGCTCAATGTTTACGGTGCAAAAACAGAAGATGGGGAAGTCAAGAACGGCTTCTACACCATCGATACCTCGAATATCAAGGGGATTTCCAGTATATATGGTGGCTACAGCACGGGAGAAAACACCGGGAATAGCTTCTCTATCTCGAACAGCACCTTATATTTTAACGGCTCTGGGACTGGAATGATGGGTGAAGGTGGAACAAATGTCCACGATAACACCTTTTCCATCAGTGATTCTACACTTTCGGACCTGCAAATCATGTATATAAATTACAGCGGTGATACTGCAAAGGATAATACTTCTACGCTGACCAATGCTACGATTACCAATATAGCACATTTAATAAATGCCTATACGGATGGGGTCGCTGAAAATAATACCTTGAACATTACGGACAGCTCACTTTCCTACCAGACGAGTATTGATGGCGAACCTGTAAGTGAAGAATACTCTCTTCTTGCAGGTGGCTTTGCCAGCGATTCTGCCATTGGAAATACCCTATCCCTGACCAATACAAGCGTTAAGGATGCCCAGGACATCTTCGGCGGTGTTAGTTACAGCCAGGCTGATGGCAATAAGGTTATATCTAACGGTTCCACCCTGACCAATACGAAAAAACTTGCCGGCGGCTATTCGGAAGGGTATGCCCTTACCGATGAAGAAGGCAACACGACTGGTGCCGGCAGTGCCGATGACAATATAGTAGAAATCAGCGGCGGCACAGCCACCATCGATGCTGTGTACGGTGGACGCTTAGGCACTTTTAACGAATACGATGATGATCTGAGCGGCCGGGAAGGCACGGCAAATAACAACCAGGTTACCCTGGGCCAGGGCGTCACAGCAGAAGCTGTCTTTGGCGGCAGAAACAACATCAAAGGCGATACCAGCGGCAATACGGTGACCACCTATGGCAATGTCGCGTCTGCCCTGGTTGGCGGGGAAACAGCCTCGGGTGATGCTAGCGACAATACGGTCAACGTTTACGGCGGCTATGACGGCTATGGAGGCCTGGTGGACCCGCAGGGCACCCTTATCGATGGCCTCAATGTAATGGCCGGCGGCTACGCCTTTGACGGCGCTGCCGATCGCAATACGGTCAACATCTATGCGGGGAACGTGAATGCCATCATGAGCCTTTACGGCGGCTACAGTAAGACCGAAAGCAAGGACAACACCTTGAATATGTATAATAAAGGAAATACCGTCCGTAACCTGGGCTACTTCCAAAACCTCAATTTCTACGTCCCCGAAGGCACAACGGCAGGGGAAACGATGATTGAAGTCACAAACAACGCCGACGTCAGCGGCGCCGCCATCACAGCTGGCGTCTACAACAACACGCAAATCCGTCCGGGCCAGGTCATCAACCTCATCCACGACAGCGCCAACGGCGTCACCACCGATGAAAACACGACGTACTCCATGATGAGTGGCCGCGACTACGTCGTTACGCCGGGCCTCGTCCGTTACGACGTCCTCATCAAGAAACAGGATCCGGAAACGATCGTGCTCTACATCCCGGAAGACAGTAAGGGCACCGTCATCCCGGCGACCAAGCTCATGACCTCCCAGCGCAACCGCGCCATCAGCACCGTCACAGATGTTACAGACACGGCCTCCACCAGCGGTTTTGACACTGCTGTAGCTACCTGGAACGCTGAAAACGGTATCAGCAATGCCGCTATCAACGCTCCTATTGGGGGCAACCACGGCGATGCCGGCTGGGAAGATCACGAAGTCTGGAAAAAATATACACCGTACGTCCTCTTAGGTGGCAATGACCTCCGTTACGACGCAGGCTCGACTACCAACACCCAAGGCTTCAATAGCGAACTGGGCTTCGTCAAACGCTCGTACCACGACGACTACATCGA
>NZ_JAQDBC010000012.1:0-65220 GCF_027681725.1 Caecibacter sp. AF58-12pH5A
GCAAATAAAAAGAGGATGTGGACAAAATGATTTCTCATTTTGTCACATCCCCTTTTTGTATTAGCGGATGAAATTGGTGAATACTTTTTTGGCGGGACCCTTTTCTTCTACGAAGGGCTTGCCTGCAGCCAATACTTTGAGGAGCCAGGCCATGTTTTGTCCGAGAACCTGCATGATCTGCATGCCTTCACCGTCAAGCGTTACTTCGCCGGCTTTGGTGCCATAAGCGACATTCCAGTAGTTCGATGTAGGAATGATCATTTCCGAGTAGGTGAGGAAATTGTTGAGCTGGTCAAAGACGGGAATACCACCGGCACGACGGTCGGCTACGACACTGGCGCCGACTTTATGGCGGAAGAGGCCGTTATTGGAGGAGGCTACGTAGAAGGCCCGGTCCAGGAACGATTTCATAGTGCCGCCAATGGCCGAGAAGTGGGTAGGCGAACCTAACAGAATGCCGTCGGCCTCCTTGATCTTTTGAATCCATTCGTTGACGGGGTCATCGTGCATGACGCAGCGTTCATCCCGATTGCGGGCACAGCCATTACAGGCCATACAGCCGCGGATCACTTTATTGCCTACTGTAATGATTTCTGTTTCAATGCCGGCTGCTTCCAGTTCTGTTGTTACCGTATGCAGGGCTTCATAGGTATTTCCTTTTTCGTGGGGACTACCATTAAATGCTACTACTTTCATTACCTTACCTCCTTAGGGATAATAGGTTTATCATACCGTTTACGAACTATTCTGTAAAGTACTTACTTTTTAGATACTATGCAGGACAGGTACTGTTTTGTGATATAATATTTCTAAAAGTTTGTTCTGCAAAAGGAAGTGTGATACTATGGAATTACGTGTAGTCTGCGGCGATATAACAACCTGGAAATGCGATGCTATTGTAAATTCTGCCAGCGAAAGCCTGCTCGGTGACAGTGCGTTGGATACGCGTATTCATCAAGCCGGGGGCCTTTCCTTCCGTTCTGCCTGTAGCAGCTTAGGCGGCTGCCAGGAGGGAAAAGCCGTTTTGACCTATGGCTATGACCTGCCGGCACGGTACGTCATTCATACGGTACCACCGTACTGGCGCGGTGGTGCGTATCAGGAAGAGGCACTCCTCTTATCGTGCTATCGCTCTTGTCTGGCCTTGGCAACGGCTAAACAGATGCAGTACGTAGCTTTTTCGCCTATCGGCATCGAAGACAAACGCATCCCGCCTAACCGGGCAGCGGCTATTGCCATTCCCGTCCTGGTAGGAGCCGGCGCAGCCCTGCAGCGGATCGATTTGGTTTGTGAAACGGCAAAGACTCTCCGTGCCTACACGAAGGCAGCTGTGTATTTTTGGCTGCAAAAGGTAAGTGATATACAGGCAGCGGGACCGGAAACGATCTGGAAAGAAGTCCTCCTGGCCTTGACAGTCCTGCGCCCGGCAGGTGACAATAGTCCGGACCGGCAGGCAGACCGCCTGGTATCCGTACGGCAGGTCCTGCAAGCCTATAAGGCACGTCCTGCGAGCATCGTTGCGCTCGAAGAAACGGCCGCTAAGATAATGGAAATATACGAGACGTGAAGGAGATATATCATGACAGAACAACGCAGTGGTACCGACCCTGTTACGTTGCAGCTGACCTGTCCTGCCTGTGCCGGACAAGGCTCATTTGCGACGTGGAATTGTATCGACGGTACAAGAACACCGGAGTTGCGGCAGCGGCTGCTGCACGATGAAAATTTATTTTTTTATACCTGTCCTCAGTGCGGAGCCCAAATTCATGTAGAAACGACGTGCCTCTATATCGACAGGGAACGTCACTTTATGGTTTGGCACGTGCCCGATCCGAAGACCGCTGTCAGCCTGGGCGACGTATACCGGTATCTCGGCGAAGCCGATTTTTCTGCCTATCGCTGCCGTTCGGCCCTGACCTGGGGTGAATGGCGGGAAAAAATCCTGGAGCTGGAAAGTGGCTTTGACGACCGTATGTATGAAATTATCAAATACAGCGCCTACCAGCTGTTGAAACCGGATCAGCAAAAGCAGCTGCCGCTGGAAATGTACCATATCGATTACGCCAAAGACGACGGCAACGCTGCAGACCTGGCCCTGGTCTTCATGGAAGAAGAGAAGAAAGGCCAAGGCTATGTGTACGCTGTGACGGAAAAGCTCCTCACGATGACGCAGGAGCTCTACTTGCCACTTCTCCAAAAGGTGACGCCTCACGCCGGTGAAGGGAAATTTGAACGCTTCAGCTACGCTTGGGCCGGCTCCTTCATGAAATATGTCCTGGCGGCTATTCAGCAGCCTAATCAGGCCGAATACCGGCGCCTGGTGACGTATTGGCTGGAAACGTTGGGACAAGAAGTATTCCATGCAGATTTGACGAAAAAGTAAAAAAAGCGCTTGACCGGTCACCTGGGCATAGAGCCTGCAGGGCCTGGTTAAGCGCTTTTCTATTGATTTGGTTTATCAATCATACTGAAGGCAATAAAGCCAGTTTTTCCCGTGTAGACGCCTTCAATGATTTTAATGGGGACAAAGCCGTTTCCCCGGGTACTGCCCGTTACCTCAATATGGGTGACCTGGGAAAACAGTATGACCCGGTGGTTCTGGATCATGGTTTGGATCTTATTGGCGTCGCGGTCTTTGGCGGCGGCAATAAACAGGCTGATGTCTTTATCATCGAGTACGACATACGTACCCTGCTGCACCTATCTTGAAATTAGGCAGTGGTTTCTTTTCCTTCTGTAAGGTTTCCGTCGTAGAGTAGGAAGAAAAATCGACATGGTTTTTCTGGGCCTGTGCATGACGGTAGCCGTAATAGGCAAAGAGGCAGAGGGTAATACAGAGAATGGGGATCAGGCTGATGCGGCTGGCATTGGCCAGTCTGGCACCTAAGGTCAGGGGTTCTGCCTCGTCCTCATCGGAATCCGGTTTCTCCGGCTCTCTGGGGACCGATAAGCGTAAGGCTCCGGCGAGAACCATAGAAAGGGGAACGCCGTAGCCGCTGGCCGGATAAAGCTGCTGCAAGCGGTCTAAGGCACACGTACAGGCGACGGCCCGGCTGGCAGCGTTGTCCAGGTCGGCCGATAAACGCAGGCGGTGAACGATAGAAAGAAAGGAAACGTTGCCTAAGTTGGGCAAGTACGTCAGGGCCAAAAAATGTAGATCGCGGATATACATTTCCGGCAGGAAAAAAGAACCTCCTGACGTTTCATAACTGCTCTTGAGAATTTCCAGCATGGCTTCCGAGTCATAAAAGGCGAGGACGTCGCCTTTTAACAAGGGCAGAATATTTTGGTCCCATACCGTCGCAAAGGGCGGACTGTCTGTCACCATGGCAGCTGTCACCTTGCGGCTCTTGCTGAAGTCCTCTGTCGGTGGTTTTACCAGATAGGAAACACTTTGGGCTTGCGTTTGGCCGATCCAGGCCAGGGCAATGCGGCAAATGCTGTTGTGATTTTCGTTGGCCAGGTCGGCAGTAATGGCAATGGCCGAATTATTACGACGCTCAATAATGGATTGCAGTGCTGCCTGGGTCTTGGTTTCTTCGTTCATAATGAAGATCCTTTCCCACGGTTCCGGCGACTACGGCAACCGGGTGCTCAAGGTTTATTTGTCCGCTTGCGGGGACGTAACGACGGCGCATGATGATGGCGGTGCACCGGTTTTAGTTTGAAATAATTATGCTTTACCGTTTTATTTTTGTCGTCTGTAATGGTATTTACTTCAAAAATATCCAGAGACTCAATAAAAGGAACGAATTTTTTGTAACCGAAGTTACGGACGTCAAAATCAGAAAACTGTTTGGTCAGCAGATTTCCTAAGGTGCCCGAGAAAATCCAGCCATTATCGTCGGAGTTTTCTTCGGTCAGTTTGATCAAGGCCTGGCGGATCGTGCGGAAATTTTTTCCTGACGTTTTTTCTGATTTGACCGGTTCTTCAATGGCCGGGCTGGGGACAACGGTTTCGCCGGCAGTGGCCGGCTTGGCTTCGCTTACTTCCGGTTCCGTATTTTCTGCTTCGTTTTCGGCTTCTTCCAATAATACGTCCAAATACAGAAACTTGTTGCAGGCTGATATGAAAGACCGGGGCGTCTTGCTTTCTCCCATGCCTAATACATATTTCTGCGATTCCCTGAGGCGGGAGGCCAAACGGGTAAAATCACTGTCGGAAGAAACAATACAGAACCCGTCCAGCGTATTTTTGTACAAGAGATCCATGGCGTCAATAATCAAGGCAGAATCGGTGGAATTTTTTCCTGTCGTATTGCTGTATTGCTGAATCGGCTGGATGGCATTGTTCAAAATCGTCGTTTTCCACGAGGCCATCTGCGGGGTCGTCCAGTTTCCATAAATGCGTTTGTATATGACATCACCCAGATTGTTGGCTTCGGACAAAATGACATCTACGTATTTTGTCGAAATGTTTTCGGCGTCGATGAGCACAGCTAATTTCATTTCTTGATTCATAATGATAGTTCCTCCTATGCAATTATTCTATCATGTAATGTAATAAACGTGAAGTTCCGGAACCGGCCAGTTTAGGCAAAATTTTTTCTTTCCCTGTGTCATAGGCAGAAACTGTGTGAACAAGAAAAGCGCCGGCAGAGCGACACGGGGCTGCTCTGCCGACGGCAGGAATACGGCTATAATAGTTTTTTCAGGTTAGTTGTCACGGCAGAAGGATTGGCTACAGGTGCCAGGTCCATAATAGGCTGCTGGCCGATGCAGAGAATGTTGCTGCTGTTGACGTAAACGCTGTTGGCACTCGATTTCTTGTTGTTATGGTAGACGGCAGCGAGGTTCCCGGCAATAAGGTAGGCCTGTTCCTTACCGCTCATGGAGGAAATGTCCTTAGGCTGATAGAAATCCTTGCCGTGGAGGGTGATCATGCCCGTGTCCGTATTGACGGCGACGACCTTGTTGCTCCATTTGGTAATGTCTTCGCTGTACGTATCGCGGCGGCTGACCGTCGTCGGATGATCGTTAAAGAGCTCCATGACGCCGCTCGTTTTGACATTGCTGCCCTGATCGAGGAAACGCTGCCACAGGGCTGCACCGCCACCGATGTTGTAGCCGGCCTGAACGGCATAGTTGAAAGCCAGCGCATCGGCTTCTTTTTCCATGGGCTTAGTGATCAGGTTGGCCGTACCGATCTGGTTCAAAATCGCCGAGCCGAGCTGGGCTGCGCCACCGCCGGAGCCGTAAATAGAGGCTAAGAGGTCGAGAGGCATGCGTTTCTTGACGCCGCTAATGGCATGATTCTTTTGGCCGTGTCCCATTTCGTGGGCCAGGACAAAGGCCACTTCATTTTCATTGTAGTTGAGCGGTGCAAAGAGGCCGATATTGACACTCATATTATGGCCGATCGTGCAGAACGCGTTAAAGCTCGTATCGTTATTGACAAAATAATTGTAGGGCTTTTTCAGGATCGATGGATCGCTCTTGGCGATGGCGGCAGAAAGGCGGTTCATGACCCGGGCCGTCATGGCATTGGCTGCAGGATCCGAATTGACGCCGTATTTTTCCTTGACCTGGTCCATATAGGCGTCACGGCCTTCGTTATCCAAATAGCTAAGCTGCTTGTTCAACTGGACGTAGTAGGCACCGGCTGACGCGATGGTACCAATGGTGCTCAGATCAATAGCCTGGACGGGCATGGTCGCAGGTACTGGCGCAAAGGCAAATCCCAGGGCTGCCAGGGCTGCCAGCGCCGCTTTTTTCGTACGTGTAATGAGCATACTATCCTCCCCCTTTACTAAACAATATATGCTTATTATACCATAATCCGGGCTATAAATGATCTGTTATAAGGGCGGAAGAGAAAAAAATAAGGCCCCGGAAGAGGTCCAGGGCCTGGTAACGGCTGCGTATGAGGTTATTGGCTGACGACATTGATAGGTGTGCCGGCAAAGAAAGAACGGATATCGTCGTGAATGATTCCTAAGAGACGCTGCCGTGTTTCCTGGCCTTTCCAGCCCATGTGCGGTGTCAGGATGACGTTGTCCAGCGTATAGAGCGGATTCGTGCCGGCTGGCGGTTCCGTTTCCTGTACATCCAGGCCGGCGCCGGCAATACGGCGGTGCTGTAAGGCATCAATCAGGGCCGCTTCATCGATGAGGGCCCCGCGGGACGTATTGATGAGGAACGCTGTCGGCTTCATGAGTGCCAGCCGCTCTTTGTTGATCATGTGACGGGTCTGATCGTTTAACGGGCAATGCAGCGTGACGTAATCACTCTGGCGCAGGACGGTTTCCAAATCTGTGTAGGTAATATGGTCTTCGTTTTGCCGTGGTGTACGCGTATAGACGAGAATTTCCATATCCAGAGCCCGGGCTACCTTCATGACTTCCTTGCCGATATGGCCGGCACCGATGACGCCCAGGGTCTTGCCGTTTACTTCGTAATGCGGCACCTGCAGGCATTTTGTGAAATTTGTACGATCACCGCGCTGCAGCATGGCCAGCTGTACCTGCAGTGTCGACGATAAGGCCAGGAGCAGCATAATTGCCGTATGAGCGACACGCTGTGTGCTATAGGCCGGAATGTTGCAGACCGTAATGCCTTTTTCCTTGGCTGCGTCGAGCGGTATATTGTTATAGCCTGTGCCGGCTTCGACGATGAGGCGGACCGATTCCGGAAATTGGCGTACCAAATCGGCCGGTAAGACCATTTCCTTCGTTACGATAGCAGCAGCGCCTGCGATGCGGGGCAGGACGTCAGCTAAGGTACTGTCTTCATAAATGACCGTGTCCTCTGAGAGAATGGAAAAATCGATGCGGCCGTCATAGTTTACTTTGCCGGCATTAAGGACAACTACTTTTGTGTTCATTAGGGTCACTCCCTTCGAAATGTATACGTTATATACGTATAGTATACGTGTGCAGCCAAGGAAACACAAGAATCAAAGCAGCCGGCAGCGGCGGCCTGCCTTAGTCGCGGAGGACCAGGCGGAATTTACTGCCCGGCCGGATATATGACAAGAGAAAACGGTCTTCCTCTAGAATGACGGCGGCTTTATTCGTGCGCCCATCACCGTCCTGGTCAGTAAGACTGATCTGCACTTCGCCTTTGTAGCGGCCATAGCCATCGTTATCGACCGTTACATCGCCGCAGGTAATGGCGATACCGGCCGTTTCATCAGGCCTGATGGCATGGCCCTTGGACAAGGACCGGCTTTCCTGTGCGCGGATGGCGTCAGCAGCCGGATCGAGACGGGATGTAAGGGGGGTACTGAGGAGATCCTGGACGAAGGGATCGCGGCTTATCAGGCGGGCCCGCAAGACGATACAGCCCTTTTCTTCGCGGCCGCTGGCGGCCAAAGCAGCAAGCTCTGCCAGGGAAGGGCCATCGTCACCGATGAAGAGTGAGTCTGTGCCCAAGGCGATGGCGTGACGGGCCGCTTGTTCTACTGTCATGGCGCGATGTTTTTCCAGCGTCGGCAGGCCGGCGTGAAAGGGTGCCCGGCGGCCGCTTTGGCTGGGGATAAAGAGTCCCGTCCGGATTTTTTCTCCCTGCAGCCATTGGTTTTGCCGTTGTACGTAGTCTTCTCCCAGACCTGTGTGAGGCCGGGGATAAAAATTGTGCAGGCTGTCGAGCTGGTGAAAATCGGCGCCGGCGGCACGCAAGGCGGCGAGATCTGACGGCCGCAGGGTAGAGGCGTTTAGCTGTACGCCCATAAAGTGGCTGAAGAAGGCAATCTTACGCACGTCGAACCCGTAGTCGAAACGGACCGTCGTAATGCCCAAATCCAGCAAGGCCTTGGGGGTCAGGGCGGGCAGTTCAAGAAGACGTGCCGCGGCTGGAGAAATGTCGGCAATGACATCGAGGCCATAGTGCCGTGCCGTCTGCAGGAGGCCGGCCATTTCCTCCTGCAGGACAACCGTATTGCTTTCCGGAATATGCAAGGACGTAAAGACACGGTCTATACCGAGCTCTGCGGCTTTTACGAGGAGCGCTTTGTTTTCGGCGGCCGTCCGGTCCAGGCCGGGATAGAGGGAAATACCTGTTTTCATAGGAGTGCATCCTCCTTTGGATCGTCAAAGCCAATAAACCACGTCGCAATAAACCCTGTCAGATAGGCAACGCACAGGCCACACAGGTAAACGGCAATATGATCCGTACTGGCTGCCAGGGGCAGTCCTGAAATACCTAGCGCCGACGCACCGACCATATAGGCAGCCTGGACGGCACCGCCACAGGCACCACCGATACAGGCGCCGATAAAGGGCTTGCCCAAGGGCAGGGTAACGCCGTAAATGAGAGGTTCGCCGACACCCATGAGGCCAATGGGCAGGGCTGAAGCAATGGTGCGCCGCAGAGCCTTGTTTTTGGTCTTTAGATATACGGCCGCAGCAGCTCCTACCTGGCCGCCACCGGCCATGGCCAGGACGGGCAGGAGAATGGTCACGCCGTAGCGCGAGAGAAGCTCGGCGTGAATCGGCGTCAGTCCCTGATGGATACCCAGCATGACCATGGGCAGGAAGGTACCGCCCAGGATAAAGCCTGTCAGGGCACCGCCGCGGCCAATGGATTCGGTTGCCGCGTAGCCAATGCCTTCAGAGAGGAAGCCGCCGACGGGCTGACAAATACAGAGGGCGACAGCCGTGGAAATAACGACGACGAGAAACGGAGTGAGAAAGAGATCGAACGTGTCGGGAATGAGCCGGTGCAGCTTCTTTTCCAGCCACGACGAGAAAAGGACGACGAGGATGACGGCAATAATGCCGCCCCGGCCGGGGACGAGGGGCTCGTGGAAGAGCGTAATATTGGCTAAAGCCGGGTGGGATAGGATAGCCGCCATGACACCGCCCAGCATGGGAGCACCGCCAAAGACGCGAGCTGCATTGATGCCGACAAAGATGTTGAGGCCCCAGAAAGCGGCGTTGCCGGCTACGGCCAAAACTTGAATTACCGGCCACGCGGCCAGCTCCGGAGCGGCCTTTAAGAACACGTTGAGGAGGCCCGTAATGAGACCACAGGCAATAAAGGCGGGAATGATGGGGACGAAGATCTGGGCAATCTTTTTTAAGGCATTTTTGGCCGGCGTGGCATTTTTCTGGCGGATTGCCTCATGCAGGGCCAGGCCATCGCCGACGCTGGCCTGCGCAGCCAGGTCCGATACGGTCGCAGCAGGACCTTTTTTGCGTTCTGCCTCCAAAAGGGCAAGAAATTCCTGCGTCACCTGGGCGGCCTTACCCGGACCGAGGACGATTTGCCATTCATCGCCGGCCTTATTGATGCCCATGACGCCACGCAGGCGGCCCAGGTCGGCCTTGGTGAAATGTTCGTCCACTACCTGCAGGCGCAGGCGGGTCATACAGTGATAGGCCTGCGTAATATTGTCAGCAGGACCGGTAATTTCATAAATCTGCCGGGCCAGTTCTTTATAATCCATGGGCGCCGTCCTTTCCGTCCGGCGGCAGAACCTTGTCGATGTAACCGCCGGCCTTGGCTAACAGCGAAGCAGCTGCCGCTGCCGGTACTTCGAGAAGCACCATGACAATGGCCGTTTTTGCCTGTCCCTGGCTGGCTTTGAGGGCTGTAAGGGCAACGTTTTCCGTGCAGCCTGTTGCTGCCATGACGATGCGGCAGGCCCGGTCTTCCAGCTTCTGGTTAGACGCTTTTACGTCGACCATGAGGTTACCGTATACCTTGCCTAAGCGGATCATCGTGCCTGTAGATAACATATTTAAAATCATTTTTTGGGCCGTGCCGGCCTTGAGGCGCGTCGAACCCGTTATGATTTCCGGCCCCGGCAGGACACAAAGGTCTATGTCGGCACAGCTGCCCAGATGGGAGTGGGGCGAGCAATCGAGGGCAATGGTGGCAGCACCGACACTGCGGGCGTAGTGGAGGCCGCCAATGGCGTAGGGCGTACGGCCTGAGGCACTGAGCGCGACGACGACATCGCAGGCAGCGAGGCGTTTGTTTTCCAGGTCGCGCTGACCCAGATATTCTGAATCTTCAGCTCCTTCCTGGGCGGTAAACATGGCTGCCTGGCCGCCGGCAATCAGCCCCTGTACCAATTCCGGAGCAGTAGAAAAGGTAGGCGGGCATTCGGCTGCATCGAGGACACCCAGACGGCCGGACGTGCCGGAACCCATGTAGAACAGACGTCCTCCCTTTTTGAGACGTGCTGTAATCACGTCGATAGCCCGGGCGATGTCCGGGAGAATCTGTTGGACGGCTATGGCGACATGACTGTCCTCTTCATTCATCATGCGTACCATTTCCAGGGTAGATACATGATCGATGTGTGTGGTACGGTCATTGCGTTGTTCTGTTGCAAGTCGTGATAAATTAAGCATAGGATACCTTCTTTTTTTGTGAATTATGTACATTATACGGCATGACCGGAGTGGTGACAACGGCCGCGAGAAGAGGCGGAAAGAATGATTTACATTTAGCATCTTTTATGGTAGTATGAGAACGTACACCTTTTTGGTGTACTGCTGTGCGCCCATAGCTCAGCTGGATAGAGCAGCAGTTTCCTAAACTGCGTGTCGGATGTTCGAGTCATCTTGGGCGCACCATTTTTTTTATTGTACCTCATATTTTATTGTATAGATACTCCATAAGGAAGGGCGGTCGCTTTGCATGCCAGAAACAGATAAGCCATTAGCTTTTTTTCATGATGAACCTATTCGGGATACGGATTTAACCTTCTCAGAAGCTGTTACAGAAGCACGACGGTGTCTCAATTGCCGTGTACCACAATGCCGTAAGGGTTGTCCCATAGAAAATGAAATTCCTCAGTTTATTCATGAGCTTACGACGGGCAATCTTGGCGCAGCCGCTGCACATATATATCATCGTAGTGATTTGCCGGCCTTGTGCGGCCGTATCTGTCCGCGGGAAGCGCAGTGTGAAGGCACCTGTATCCTGAATAAAAAGGGACAGCCTGTACAAATTGGCAAGTTGGAACGCTTTGTAGCCGATGCAGCCATGGATGCAGGTCTTTTACCCCAAAAGGCAAGCAAAAAGAGCAATGGCCGTATTGCTGTCATCGGCAGCGGCCCTGCCGGCCTGGCGGCAGCCCGCACGCTGGCCCAGAAGGATTACGACGTGACGGTTTTTGAAGCGGCCTCCCAGCCCGGTGGTACGATGACCTATGGTATCCCTACGTTCCGTTTGCATAAAGAACTCATTCTGCGTGAAGTAGCAGCGTTAGAACGTATGGGCGTATCCTTCCAGTACGGCAAAAAACTGGGTGAAAAGGAAGATCTTGCACTCCTGTTCCAGGAAGGCTATGAAGCCGTATTTATTGCCGTAGGGACCATGGAATGCTGGAAGCTCGATATTGAAAATGACCGGCTCGACGGTGTCATCGATGCAGCCCAGTTCCTGCGCCAGGTAGAACAGGTGCAGTTAGGTGAATTTGCGCTGCAGGATCTGCCGGTTCAGGCTGGTGACCGCGTCGTCGTTGTCGGTGCCGGCAATGTTGCCATTGATGCGGCCCGTACGGCGCTGCGTTTACAGGCAGACGTACAGGTTGTCTACCGCCGGGGCCCGAAAAATATGAAATGCCTGCCGTCGGAATATGAAGAAGCCAAGGAAGATGGTGTTACCTTCCGGTTCTATGCGGCACCGCGGGCCGTTGTCGGGACTGACCATGTAGAAGGCCTGCAGTATGAAGAACAGGAAGTCCTTGAAGATGCTACGATGGTACCGACAGGGAAATTTGGCACTGTACAGGCTGATAAAATCATAGCCGCTATTGGCAATAAGCCGGAAACGTCTGTCATCCGTCACTTTGGTATCGATATGGACCGGGACGGGTATATCGTGACGGCAGAAAGACCGTACAGCATGACCAGCATGGCCGGTGTTTTTGCTGCCGGCGACATCGTGCACAAACCGCAGACCGTCGTCTTGGCTATGCGCGAAGGACGCAAGGTGGCTGACAGCATAGACGCATATATTCAGGCAAAACGCTTATTGTCCGGTATTTCACAGTAAGTATTCTCTGAAGGAGGCGAACATCGTGTCAGATTTAGTGTCATACATAAAGGAAGCAAACCATACCTTTGTTACCGACCACGCAGCAAGCGGGATTACGGAGCTCAGTAAATATCCGGCCCGCAAGCTGGCTGTATTAGCCTGCATGGATGCGCGGCTCCTGTATTTGCTGGAACCGGCTCTGGGCCTCAAACGGGGCGATGCCAATATCATTAAAGTAGCAGGCAATACGGCAGGCCGTGGCTTTGACAGTGTCATTGGCAGCCTCATGGTGGCTGTATATGAACTGCACGTAGAGGACATTCTCGTCATAGGACATGACGATTGTGGCATGCTGCATACGACGTCAGCCAGCTTGTGTGAAAAAATGGCTGCAGCAGGTATTCCGGCCGCCGTCATTGAAGAGCTGGAACCGCGGCTCATGGCCTGGGCCGATCCTGTCTGTGATAGCGAAGAAAGCGTCCGGGTAACCGTACGGCAGCTGCAAAAGAATCCCTACTTGCCTGACACGGTGCGCTTTCATGGCGCCGTCATCCGTCCTGATACGGGGGATGTGCGCTTTATTGTCGAAAATGCTGAAAAAAAGTGAGGCTGATTTAGTGATGAGCATAGTGAAAGAACGTATGGCAGACCATGCAGCCGTGCTGGCTGCGACAGAAAGCCTGATTCCGGATATTGAAAAAGCGGGTGCCCTCGTACGGGATGCCCTGGCTCAGGGTCATAAACTGCTCTTTTGTGGCAACGGCGGCAGTGCTGCTGATTCCCAGCATTTGGCAGCCGAAATTGTCGGCCGTTTTCAAAAGGAACGGTGCAGCTTGCCGGCTATTGCGCTTACAGTAGATACGTCGGTACTGACAGCGGTAGCCAACGATTATGGCTACGATACGGTATTCAGCCGTCAAGTAGAAGGCCTGGGCCAGGCTGGTGATATTCTCATCGGCATTTCTACGTCAGGGAACAGCAAAAACGTCGTCGCTGCTATAGAACTGGCCAAGCGCAAGGGCCTGAAAGTAATCGGCCTTACCGGCGCCGGCGGTGGCAAGATGGCAGAGCTGTGTGATATTTGCCTGGCTGTACCGGCGCAGGTTACGGCACGGATTCAGGAAATGCATATTATGATCGGCCATATCCTCTGTGAAATAGCAGAAGAAGCCTATTGATCGGTATATAAAAAGAAGGACTGCGAAACGCTTACGCGTTCACAGTCCTTCTTTTTATATACAGGCAAGCCTTAGAATCCGAGGTTTTCCCCGACGAGGATAATCTTGATCCGGCCTTTGGGGCCGCTGTTGCGGCGCGTGCGGACGAATTGGTTGCAAATGCTCTGCGGGCTCAGGCAGTCAGCGCACATGCCGTTTACCTTGCACGGCGTCTGCATGTCAAAGCGTTGGGCATTGATGGGAGCGGCTGTAGAACGGGCCCGGGCAATGGCTGCCTCGAGGGTCGGTTCTACCTTATTCATACCGGCGATGATGATGACCTGGCGTGGACCGAACATGAGGGCTGCCAGGCGGTTGCCGTTGCCGTCAATGTTGAATAACTGGCCATCTTCTGTGGCGGCATTGGTGCTCATAATGAAGGTGTCACAGGTCAGGCCCTGGCGCATAATTTCAACGCGTTCAGCTGGCGTTTTGGCTGTATCCCGGTCGATGACGGGATTGTGTTTTTTTACATAATCCTGCAAGCCGATTTCGGCAATCGAGACGGAACCGCTCCAGGATACGACATCCGTCGCAGGAATTAAGGAAATAGCCTTTTCCAGTGCTTCTTCCACTGTGGGACAGTAGTAGGCTTCAAAATTGCGCTTTTCAAAATTCTTGACCACAGCCGGGCCTTTTTTGTCATACATCACATGCATCATATCAGAACGATCCATTGGTCATTCCTCCTTTTATAATATACGGTATTATAGAATACCGTTAAAAACCGATATTTTCACCTACTAAAATGACTTTAATGCGGCCGGCAGGATTGCAGGCCCGTGTGCGCAGGATCTGGCGGCACACTGTACTCTGGCTCTTACAGTCGCCACATATGCCGGTGACGTAGCAGGGTGTCTGGGAACCGGCAAAGCGGTTGATATTAATGGCTGACGCCGTAGAGCGGGCCCGGGCAAAGGCCGTTTCCAGCGTCGGTTCCAGCTTGTTCATGCCGACAATAACCAGCACCTGCTTCGGCCCGTAGGCAAGGGCTGCTACGCGGTTGCCGTTGCCATCGATATTGAGCAGTTCCCCTGTTTCCACGGCGGCGTTGGTGCCCATGATGAAGGTGTCGCAGAGAAGGGCCTGGTGCATAATTTCAGCCCGTTTTGCCGGTGTTTTCGCCGTATCCCGGTCGATCACCTGGTAGTGTTCCAATACGTAAGGCCGCAGGCCTATGTCGTTGATAGAGCTGGAGCCGCCCCAAGAGACGACATGTTCCGGCGGGATCAGGGAAAGGGCCAGCTTCAGCGCCTCTTCCACAGTGGGACAGTACCACGCAGCGAAGCCTCGCTTTTCGAAGTTTTTGGCTACAGCCGGTCCCTTTTTGTCATACATGACGTGCATCATATCAGATCTGTCCATGTTACTGTCTCCTTATTGGCTGATTAATTTTTTAAATTCCGGATCTGTACGGATTTTATCAAAGTGTGATTGGTTTTGTGCGGCCTGGCGTACATTTTCAGGGTCTAAAGCTACGGCTTTCTTCAGATAGGAAACGGCTTCCTTGGCTTTTCCCTGGTCACCGTAAATCGTGGCAATTCCGTAATAGCTCCACGTATTATCCGGTTCCTTGGCAATGACTTTTTGGAACCAGGCGATGGATTCGTCATATTGCTTATTAATCTTGAGGGCTAACGCCAGGTCGTAATAGGCAGGTACGTAATCCGGCGCCACCTGCAGCGCCTGGCGGACACAGGCAATGCCTTGTTTGACTTCGTCGTCATTACTGCCGTTACCCTGCATGGCCAAGGCGATGCCCTTACCGGAAAGGGCCTTGTAATTTTTGCTATCGGCAGCCAGTGCTTTATCATACAAGGCAATGGCCTGATCGTAATGAAACTGATTATATTCTTCTAGGCCCTGCTGAAAGAGCATTTCCGAGTCGGCATTAATGGCTGGCGGTGCGGCCGGTGCTGCTGCCGCTGCCGGGGCGGCTTTTTCTGCATCTGCCGGCTGGGACGCAGGGCCGCAGCCGCCGAGAAAAAGACAGAAACAGAGGAGGGCAGAGAAAATCTGTATAGGTTTTACCATAGTACCTCACAATGATACAGAAAAATAATGAACTATACTTCACATAAACCATATTATACTATTTGTTTTATTATTTTTACAGGGGAAGGGCTGGCGAAACAGAATTTTCTACATGCACATTTCATAATGTTTTTAAATACCATATGGTGAACCTATAAAGTATACCGAAAAGGAGTGATTTAGATAGAATTCTTGTATGCATATATCGCAATAGAGTATAATGAAGATTACTATTTACGCAATTGAATTGCAAAAAAAAATAACCTTGCTATAATGAAGATAGAGAGATTAAACGTTTAAATTAAGCTCTAGTTATTTTTTTGTTATGTAGTTTATAAAATTAAATCACTCTCATATTATCCCAACTTATTTTTAAGGAGATGTTTAAAAGTGAGCAAAAAATTGATGAAAACTATGGATGGCAACGAAGCAGCTGCATACGTATCGTATGCGCTTACAGAAGTTGCAACAATTTTCCCAATTACCCCGTCTTCTCCTATGCCGGAACACGTTGATGTTTGGGCTTCTCACGGTATGAAAAACCTCTTTGGCCAGCCTGTCCGGGTTATGGAAATGCAGGCTGAAGCAGGCGCTATTGGCGCGTTGCACGGCGTTGTCGAAGCTGGTTCCTTGGGCACGTCCTATACGGCTTCCCAGGGCCTCATGCTGATGATCCCTGTTATGCACCGTATTGCTGCTACGTGCAAACCGGCTGTCCTTCACGTAGCTGCCCGTTCTGTAGGCTCTCACGCCCTTTCCATTTTTGGTGACCATTCTGACGTCATGGGCTGTCGTAATACCGGCTGGGGCATGCTCTGCAGCGGCAGTGTGCAGGAAGTCATGGATTTGGCCGGCGTAGCTCATTTGTCGGCAATTAAAGCCAGCCTGCCAATGCTTCATTTCTTTGATGGTTTCCGTACATCCCACGAAATTCAAAAAGTCGAAGTCATGCCGCATGAAGAATTAGGCAAACTCCTCGATCGTGATGCTCTCTACAAATTTAAACATGAAGGCCTCAATCCGGACCGTCCGTCCTTACGCGGCGGCGTTAACAACCCGGATATCTTCTTCCAGAACCGTGAAGCTGTTAACTCGTACTATGATAAACTTCCGGATATCGTTCAGGATTACATGGACAAGATCAGCGAATATACGGGCCGTTCGTACAAGCTGTTTAACTATTATGGCGCTCCTGATGCCGAATACGTCATCATCGCCATGGGCTCTGTTACCGGCGCTATTCAGGAATGCATCGATGTCATGACGGCCGAAGGCGCTAAAGTCGGCTATCTCCAGGTACACCTCTATCGTCCGTTCTCGCTGAAACACTTCTTTGCGTCCTTGCCGAAGACGGTAAAACGCATTGCTGTTCTCGACCGCACGAAAGAACCGGGTGCTATTGGCGAACCGCTTTATGAAGATGTCTGCACAGCCTTCCAGAATTCCGACCGCACGGCGATGATCATTGCCGGCCGCTATGGCTTGTCCTCTAAGGACGTTCCGCCGTCCCATATTAAATCTGTATTCGTACACCTCATGAGCGATACGCCGAAGGAACACTTCACAGTTGGTATCGAAGATGACGTTACGAACCTGTCCATTCCTCTCGTACCGATGGACTTCAAGACCGAAGGCATCGTCAGCTGCAAGTTCTGGGGCTTTGGCTCTGACGGTACGGTTGGCGCCAACAAGAACTCCATCAAGATCATCGGCGATAACACGGACCAGTACGTACAGGCTTATTTTGAATACGATACGAAGAAATCCGGTGGCGTAACAAAATCGCATCTGCGTTTTGGTAACGTACCTATCCGGTCTACCTATTATGTAAAATCGGCTGATTTCGTTGCCTGCCACAAAGAAGCCTATATTCAGGATTACGATATTGTCGGCGAAATTAAAGATGGTGGTATCTTCCTCCTCAACTGCAGCTGGAGCGTAGATGACCTGGATAAACACCTGAAAGCCAGCGTCAAACGCCAGATTGCGCAGAAACATATTTCCTTCTACATTATCGATGCCACGAAGATTGCTATGGAAATCGGCTTGGGCAATCGTACCAATACGGTCCTGCAGGCAGCCTTCTTCAAGCTTGCAAACATCATTCCTATTGATGATGCCGTGAAGTACATGAAAGATGCCATCGTCAAGACCTATTCGGCTAAGGGTGAAAAGATCGTCAACATGAACTGCGAAGCCGTAGAACGCGGTGTATCCGGTGTTGTTGAAGTCAAGGTTCCGGCTGCCTGGGCAGATGCCAAGGATGAAGCTGTAGCCGATACGGGCAAAGACCTGCCTGATTTCGTCAAGAAGATCTGCGTTCCTTCGAACCTCCAGAAAGGCGACGATCTGCCGGTCAGCGAATTCCTGCCCTATGCAAATGGCGACTATCCGATTGGCAGTGCAGCCTATGAAAAACGTGGTATTGCTGTCAACGTTCCTGTCTGGAATGTAACGAAGTGCGTACAGTGTAACCAGTGCTCCATGGTATGTCCTCATGCTGCTATCCGTCCGTACCTCTTAGATGAAGCCGAAGTAAAAGCTGTTCCGGAAGGCTTTGTAACGAAGAAAGCCGTCGGCAAAGGCCTGGAAAACTATCAGTTCCGCATTCAGGTTTCCCCGCTCGACTGCTATAGCTGCGGCACCTGCATCAAGACCTGCCCGGTACAGGCTCTTGACTATGAACCGCTCGATACACAGCGTAAAGAAGCTGCTAACTGGGATTATGCACAGACTTTGAGCTTCAAAGACACCGGTCTCGATAAGTTCAGCGTTAAAGGCAGCCAGTTTAATAAACCGTATCTCGAATTCTCCGGCGCTTGCGCAGGCTGCGGTGAAACATCGTACGTCAAGATGCTCACACAGCTCTTCGGCGACCGTATGTTCATTGCTACACCGGCTGGTTGTATGCAGGCTTGGGCAGCCGCTCTGCCGTGCGTACCTTGGTCGAAGGATGCCAATGGTCATGGTACAGCCTGGACGAACTCCCTCTTTGAAGATAATGGCGAATTCGGCTTTGGTCTCTACCTGTCTCTGCATCAGCAGCGCGAAGATATTAAGAACCACCTGGAAACATTGGCAGGCCTGATCGATGAAGGCACATTGAAGGAAGCTGTCAAAGCATGGCTCGATTCCTATGGCTGCCATAACGAAGGCGAAACGACGAAACAGATCAGCGCTAACCTGATTGCTGAACTGGAAAAAGCACAGCTCGCCGGCCAGGCTGGTGAAGAAGTGAAGTATCTCGTAGCTCATAAAGAACACATTGCCAAGAAGACCGTTTGGATCGTCGGCGGCGATGGCTGGGCATATGATATCGGTTATGGCGGTCTCGATCACGTCATGGCTACGACAGAAAACTTCAACGTTCTCGTTATCGATAACGAAGTGTATGCTAATACAGGCGGTCAGTCCTCGAAGGCTACGCCGAAGGGTGCTGTGGCACAGTTCGCAGCAGCCGGCCGCCGGACGAATAAGAAAGACCTGGGCCGCATCATGATCGGCTATGGTCACATCTATGTTGCTTCCGTTTCCATGGGCGCTAACCCGGCACAGATGCTGAAGGCCATGAAAGAAGCCGAAGCCTATGATGGCCCGTCCATCGTCCTGGCTTACAGCCCGTGCATCAACCACGGCCTGGTTAAAGGCATGAGCACAGCCCAGATCGAAGAAAAGAACGCTGTCGAATGTGGCTACTGGCCTCTCTATCGCTACAACCCGGCATTGGAAGCAGAAGGCAAGAACCCGTTCAGCCTCGATTCCAAAGAACCGAATGGCAAATATCGTGAATTCCTTATGGGTGAAACACGCTATGCTGCCCTGACGCGTACCTTCCCTGAAGTAGCAGATCAGCTCTTTACGGATGCAGAAGCTGCTGCCATGCGGAGATATAAATTCTATAAGAGAATGGCTGAAGAATATTAAGTCGTTACAGGCTTCAAAAAAAGGAAAGCTCGCAAGAGCTTTCCTTTTTTTACTAGGCGCCCCTGCGTGACAATAGCCGAAATGGAGGCAGTGTGATATAATCATACCTGTAAACTTCAAATTTTAGAAGATAGGATGACTCTCATGA
Source organism: Caecibacter sp. AF58-12pH5A (assembly GCF_027681725.1). Classification (NCBI taxonomy): domain Bacteria; kingdom Bacillati; phylum Bacillota; class Negativicutes; order Veillonellales; family Veillonellaceae; genus Caecibacter; species Caecibacter sp. AF58-12pH5A. Next base: position 19,258 of record NZ_JAQDBC010000012.1, read on the forward strand.
AAGCGGTTTTTGTGGATTTTGAAATGAATCCCATTGATAAGGAACATCGGCAGCTGCGTAAAATTTGTCCTGGTGAAATTATAGAAATCGGCGCTGTCAAACTAGATGAAAATGACCAGGAAATCAGTAGCTTTAAAGAATACGTCCGCCCTAAGTATGCGACGGAAATGGACGCTACCTGCCAGGAATTGACAGGCATTTCCATGGCTATGCTGCAGCAAGCGGATACCTTCGTCCCCGTATTCCGGCGTTTTCTGGCCTGGTGCAATGAGCCGGAAGAAAACGAATACGAAATGTATGCGTGGAGCGAAAATGATTGGCGCCAGCTCAATAATGAACTGCGCCTGAAAAAAGTAAATACGAAAATAGACGCTGTTGCCTGGATGCTGGATCATTGGCAAAATTTTCAGCAGATTTATTGTAACCTCCTGGGCCTGGATAATGTCATTTCCCTCGATAAGGCAGTTACGGCGACAGGAGAGACCTTTGACGGCCAAATGCACGACGCCCTTTGGGATGCCCGGAATACGGCAAAACTCTATACACTCTCTAAGAAGAAAGATGAGTTCCGCAAGGTAATGGAAGCTATTATTAAGGTAACAACCCCATCAGAACCACTGACCTTTTCCCTTGCTGAAGCGTTTCAAAAAGCAAGACGGTGAGTATACTATTTGATGGAAAGAAGGGAATTCCTTGAGTGCAGTTGGTTTGCGTTTACTTCTCATTTTTATTGATGTTGTGTTGCCTTTGGCCGTAGGGTATGTGTGCAAGCAAAAGCATTTTCTTACGGAAAAACAATGCAATTTGCTGATCCGTATCAACATTACTGTCATTGCGACGCTGCTTACGATACTGACCTTCTGGGCCTTGCCGTTGCGGACAGAATTGATCTTCCTGCCAGTTTCGATGGTCCTGAATGCGGTTATTCCGATTGGCATTATTTATTTGTTTCATTTACAGAAACGGTTTGCCCGTCCGGCTGACAGGGGCAGTTATATTTTAGCTGCCATGCTGACGAATTTAGGGACCTTAGGCGGCTTATGCGGCTATATTATGTACGGCGAACGGGCCTTTGCCTATTCGCAGCTCGTCGTAGTCTTTCAGAATATTATTACCTTTTGCTTTGCCTTCCCGTTGGGAGCCTATTATAAATACAGTGATGAAAGCTGTGCCGTCGGCGGCCTGTCACAAATGAACTGGCGCCATATTTTTATTAACTGGAACCAGCTGCCCGCTGTCGGTATGGTCATCGGGGCTTGTCTCTACGCTTCCGGCGTACCCCGGCCGGCGGTTCTGACACCGGTTCTGGATGCGCTCATTCATATTGCTGCCTGGTCGGGCCTGATTCCCATTGGCTTTATGATTGAATTTTCTTCTTTCAAGCAGTATTATAAGCAGACGCTGGACCTGGTTCCCATAAAGATGCTGATTACGCCGGCAATCATATATGTACTGAGCACGTTTGTCTTTTCGGATCCCGTACTGATCGGTTCCTTGCTAGTTCTCATGTCTATGCCCACGGCGATTAACTCCCTTTTTGCCGTCCGCCTGTACGATCTGAATGTAAATCTGGCCATGTCAGCCTTTATTACGACGACTGTCGTCTACGTCTTTATTTTATATCCGGCCTTTTATTTTCTCGTACATGCCGGTATATTACCGTTTAAATAGTACGTAAAGGAGCGTGCCTATGCTTGCTATCCGACGATTTTGGCCAGCCCTGGTGCTGGGCCTGCTCGTATGCTTTGTTCTCGCTGGTTGTGGCAAGACCGTGAACTTATCAGAAAAACGTATTGATGGTATCGATTCACAGATTACGATCGCATTGCCGAGAAAAGCCCATGAACTGCCTCTTCCTGTAGCCCTCGATCCGCTGACGCAGCGCTATCTGAAAGGCCAGCGCTTTTATGGGGAAATCAATCAGGGCCTCAATATCGGCATTTATACGTCGACTATCGATGCCAATCAAATGTATAGTGACCTGGGCCTTGATAACGGACAGGATATCAGTTACCGCCTGAGCCAGAATATAGAAAATGCGGCTACGGCTATTTTAAATAAGATTGACGCAGAAAATATTTCTGTCAAATCGGAAACGACGAGCGTTTCCGGGGAACATGCCGTGCTGCAAACCTTTACCTTTACAGCCGGTGACAAACGGATGAAGGCCAAGCTGCTCGGCTTTTCCCATAACGGCGCTACGTGGATTATCCTCGTGGCCTGTGACGTCGAGTCAGAAAATGTAAGTGCCATTGATGACATCATTGAATCCGTCCATATTACGAAATGAGCATAAAAAAGACGCCGTCAGGCGTCTTTTTTATGCTTCTTGCAAGCGCTGATAAAGCGGTAACTTTTGTAAATGCTTCAATGTAAAATAGGCTGTCAGGCCAATGAGTATACCTGTACCTGTGCCGGCTACGGTAAGTACTGGCAGGTAGAGGAGTATCTTGATATTCTGCACGACGGCACTGGCTACGAGAACCTGGCCTAAATTGTGGAAAATACCCCCGGCCGTAGAAACGCCGATGAGGCTGAATTTTCCTGTCTTTTGCAGGATGATCATACTGGACAGGCTGAAAGCGGCGCCGGCAGCACTGTAGAAGAAAGCGTTAATACCACCGCCGAAGGCTGTAGAAAGGACGACGCGCAGGAGCAGGATGAGAAAGACATCCCGTTTGTGCGGCAAGGAATACAGGGCGATGACCGTAATCAGGTTGGCCAGGCCTAGCTTGGCCCCAGGGGCAATAAAGGGGACGGGCAGCATGCCTTCAACAATATAAAGGACTAAGGATTGGGCGACAAAGAGGCCCAGGACGATGAGACGAAAGGTTTTATTCATAGAGGGTACCTCTAGCGGGCCCGGATGATGTCCGGATCGGCATCATCGGAACGGACTTCAATCATAACTTTATGGGGCAGGCAGACGCTGGTCTGGCCGGGCTTAGACAAGAAGCCTTCGTGGACACAAATCTGGTCAGGACAATCGGCGTCGACAATACCGATTTCCTGGTCTTTGACGACGATGGTGTTGTAGCCTTGCGGCGTTTGGACCGTAAAGGTATCTGTACCATAGTGTCCCGTCAGGGGAATGGTTTTATATTCTTTGCCATCAACCTGCACGACGGCGTAGGTTGTATTTTTTTCTGTACCACTGCCGGTAGCCAGGAAAATTCCTTCGGGCAGGAAGGATAAGATGAGCAGTGTCACAATGAGGATAATATCCCATTTTTTGATCATACGGATCTCCTTGGGGAAATGAAAAGACTGTCCATCGATTATAACACGAAACGGCGGTGCTGTAAAAATTAGAACCAGGCAACGAGACTGCCGGCTGTCACCCTGCCGGAGGCTGTCAGATGAACCGGGCGGTCTGGCGGTAAATCCGTAAAGAGACAAAGGCAGGCGTCAGAGAACCCTTTGCTTTTTAAAAAAGGCTGGTCGAAGGTGAGCAGCTTGTCGCCTTTTTGTACGACTGCCCCGTCCTGAACGAAGACGGTAAAGCCTTCGCCCTGCAGCCGGGCTGTACCGATGCCGGCGTGGAGAACATATTCTACGCCATCGGTGGTGACCATGCCCAGGGCATGGCCTTCTTCAAAAACAAAGGAAACCGTGCTGTCACACGGTGCGTACAGGCTGTAGTCCTCTGGATATACGAGGAAACCATCGCCAGGAATTTTTTGGGCGACGTCCGGGTCGGGTGCTTCTGTGATGGCCTGCAGGGTTCCCGTGCAGGGCGAATAAAGCCCATAGGCCTTAGGATAGGTCAGCGTCGCGGCCAATGCTCCGGCCTGTACATCCGTTTCTGCAGCGAGGTGTAATTCGTATGATTCCGGCAGATCTGTAAAGACACAGATACAGGCGTCGCATAAGCCGCGGCTGCGAATGAGGCCGGCATCAAAGGTAAGGAGCTTTTCGCCTTTTTTGACGTGTTGCCCGGCCGTGACGAAGACTGTAAAGCCGGCGCCGTCCATGGTGACCGTATCGATACCGATATGGAGCAGGTATTCTACGCCGTTGTCACCAGTGAGGCCTATGGCGTGCCGTGTGTCGAAGACGAAAGTCACTTCGCTGTCACAAGGGGCGTACACCGTATCTTCCCGGGGATAGACAAAGAAGCCATCGCCGGTCATCTTTTGGGCAAAGGCCTCATCCGGTGCTTTTGTAATCGCCTGCAGCGTGCCTGTAAAAGGGGACGCAAAGGGCAGGGACAGGCCGGTGCCAAGGGAACTGTAGTCCGGCTCGGGCGCAGCCGGGGGTGCGGCAGCAGATACGGTATTTTCTACAGCCTCTCCGGGCGGCTCGGTGCCGGGGCTGTGCAGGAAAGACGTAATATGTTTTAGAATCATAAAAACTACCTCGCAGGAAGAGAAAAATTCCCCTCTTCTTGCCCTTGGCAGGATAGCGTATAATAAATACAAAGAAGAGAGGAGAGACAGTTATGGCAGAGAAAGAAGCAAGGGAAACGAACTGGTGCTTTGCCTGTGGCAAAGATAATCCCATGGGCTTACATCTTCATATGGAACAAGGGAGTGATGGCAATTGGGCCTATTTCACACCCCAACGGCAGCATCAAAGCTATGACGACCGCATGCACGGCGGCCTCGTAAGTACCCTCTTAGATGAAGTGATGGGCGATTATATCTTTAAGCTTACGGGCAGGCCGGCGTATACGGCAAAAATAGAAGTGCGCTTCCGCCAGGCCGTGCGGATCGGTGAACGTATCAAAATTTCCGGCCACCTGGCAAAGCAGCGGGGCCGTCTCTACGAAATGACCGGAGTCATTACCAAGGACGACGGTACTGTCGTTGCCGAAGGGCAGGCCAAGATGATGAGCGCCAAATAAGCGGGTCAGGCCTTATCAGCCGGGCGGGCGTGGATGAATTCGGCAAAGGCTGCGACGCTGCGCAGTTGTTCCGGCGGCAGCTCCATGAGCAGGCGGAGCAGCGCGACGAGATCCTTTTCCGGCTGGTATACTTCAGCAACAGCCTTAACTGCCGGTTCGCCTGTTTCTCCAAGGAGTTCTTCCGGTGTGATCTGGAAGTAGGCCGCTACGTCTTTGACGCGGTCTGCACGGGGGCACTTTTCTTCAGCCAGCCAGGCTTTGAGCGTCGACGGCTTTACTTTTAACTCCTGGCAAAATTGTTTTTTAGTCAGGCCATGGTCCTGCAGCAGCTGCTGCAGGTGATGACTGAAATGCTGTTTTTTGATATCATTTTTCATGGTGATCGTCCTTTTCGTTGTTTTTTTGTCTGCTATTAAGTGTAGCACAAACAGGGCCGGCGTGCCACTTTTGACGGCTGGCCGTGCCGGAAGGAGCCTTCTTATGCCCGTTAATTCCTTTGCCGATTATCCCATGTCATGGCAACCTGCTCTGCCACGGGAGGCCGGTCCCCAGCCTCTCTACCGGGTACTGGCTGCGCAGCTTGCCCGGGATATTGCCAGTGGTGTCCTGCGTCCCGGGACGAAGCTGCCACCCCAGCGGGAACTGGCCGATTTTCTCGATATTAGCGTCAGTACGGTTACCAAGGCCTTTCGCATATGCTCGAATAAGGGCCTTTTGACCAGTACTGTCGGGTCGGGAACCTTCGTCGCATATGATGCCCGCACGTGCCTTTCCGTCGCGCCGGAACGGCAACAGACGGTCATTGAAATGGGTTCTATGATGCCGGAAACGCTGCCTCAGGACGGCGTGACAGCCATATTGGAGCAGATGCTGCAGGAAGCATCTGCCAGCCGCCTTTACCAATACAGTAATCCCAAAGAAGTACGCCATCAGGATGCGGCCCGCTCCTTTTTACGCCAGGCCGGAGCGCTTCTGCCGGAGAATAAGGATGTTCTCTTTTCATTGGGTGGTCAGAATGCGCTGGCTGCCATCTTGCCGGCTCTTTTCAAAGCCGGGGACCGTATCGGCGTCGACCCCTTGATCTATCCGGGACTGAAACGTACTGCCAGCCTCTTTGGCATCCGCCTTGTACCCATTAATCAAACTAACGGGGAAATGAGCCGGCACGGTCTGCTCCAGGCTATCAGTGACTATCATATCAAAGGCGTGTACGTGACACCGGATTTTCAGAACCCGACAACTCATATACTCTCCCATGCCGGCCGGCAAATGCTGGCGGAAATAGCCCGTGAGAAGAACCTGGTCATCGTGGAGGATGCTATCGCCAGCTTGCTCCTGCCGCGGCCCGTGCCGCCTGTACAGTCCCTGGCGCCAGAACGGACCGTCTATATCCTCAGCCTTTCCAAGGCCATCCTGCCGGCCCTGCGCCTGGCCTATATTGCAGTCCCGGAACCGTGGCAGGGGCAGATAGAACAGGTTCTGGAAACGTTGGAACTGGCCCAGTCGGCACTCCTTTTGGAATTAGCAGACCGGATTATCGTCTCTGGAGAATACGAGGCCATCCTCAGGGAACGGCAGTCCAGCCTGGTGCGGCGCAATGAACTCACAGAGCGCATCCTGGCCGGCTTTGCCGTCGCTGGCGACAGGTACAGTCTGTGCCGCTGGCTCGTCCTGCCAGCAACCTGGACCGGTGAGCGATTTGAACGGGAAGCTTTACTGCATGGCGTACGCGTTCTCGGGGCGCAGCATTTTGCCGTAGGCCGCAAGCCCTGGCAGGAAGGTGTACGCCTGGCCATCGGTGCGCCACGTAATCTGGACCAGCTGGAGCAGGCACTGACGACGATCAAACGGCTTCTTGAAGACTAATGTGTGCGCCATACAATTATTTTATTGTATGGCGTTTTTCTCTGTGCTAAGATGAAGAAAAGGGAAAAACAAGAAGTCCAAAGGAGGTATACATCATGAAATGCTACATTGTCGATGCCTTTACAAAGGAAGTATTCAAGGGTAACCCGGCTGCCGTGTGTGTCATGAAGGAATGGCTGCCAGATGACGTCATGCAGCGCATTGCCATTGAAAATAACCTGTCCGAAACGGCGTTTACCGTAAAAGAAGGGGACCACTACCGCCTGCGCTGGTTTACGCCGGGGGGCGAAATTGATCTGTGCGGCCATGCCACGCTGGGCACGTCTTATGTCCTGTCCCGTTTCTACGAACCGGACAGGGAAGAATTCGTCTTTGAAACGTTGAGCGGCAAGCTCGTCGTCAGCCGCCACGGTGATCTCCTTTCTATGGATTTCCCGGCCTACGAAATGAAACCTGTCGCCGTGACGGACGCTATGGCTGAGGCCCTGGGCGTGCGTCCTGTAGAAGCCTATATGGCCCGCGACCTGGTGTGTGTCGTCCCTGATGAAACGGATGTCTTCGCGTGCCAGCCTGACCAGGAAAAAATCGCCGCTCTCGATGGTCTCTTATGCCACATTACGGCCCTGGGGAAGACATACGATTGTGTCAGCCGTTCTTTTGCACCGAAGCTGAAAGTGCCGGAGGATCCTGTCTGTGGCTCCGGGCACTGCCATATTATCCCCATCATGGCAGAAAAATTGGGGAAACAGGACCTCAAAGCCTACCAGGCGTCGCAGCGCGGCGGTGAACTCTACTGCCATTTGGAACAAGGACGCCTGGCCATGGCCGGCTATGCAGCCCTCTATTCGGAAGCAGACCTCAAGATACCTGGTGTAAAAGACTAGGCAGGGCTGTCTGTCCTTTTCTGCTTTTTTCCGCATATAACGGTAAAGCCCGTGCGTCGTGTGACGTACGGGCTTTTTTGGCTATATCAGACGTAGGCTTTGAGAGCCTGGGCCAGCTGGTCCGGACAGGATGTGTCCCGTTCACCGCAGCGGATGCCTTCCAGGCGGGTAATGACGTCCCGGACGGGCATGCCTTCGGCCAGGGCGGCGAGGCCCAGATGGTTGCCGGGACAGCCGCGCGTAAAGGAAACGTTGTGGACGCAGCCGTCTTTGATGTCGAAATCAATTTGTGTGGCGCAGATGCCACGCGGTGTGTACGAATACATGAACGAATTGCCTCCTTTTAGGGCAGTAAGGCGAGGATACTTTCTTTGGGCTGCACGCCGACAGATGTCGTGTAGAGCTGGCCGTCTTTAAAGACGACGAGCGTAGGAATGCTCATGACGCCAAACTGTTCGGCCAGGGCAGGCTGTTCGTCTACATTGACCTTGCCTACTTTGATTTCCGGATGTTCTGTGGCGATTTCCGCAATGGTCGGCGCCAGGAGACGGCACGGACCGCACCAAACGGCCCAAAAATCCAATAATACAGGTTTATCAGACTGCAGGACTTCCTGATCGAAGTTGTCTTTCGTAATCGTTATTTCCATAGTGGTCACTCCTTTTAGCGGCTTGATGTTTTTCTGATCGTTTTTATTATAACACATATTTTTGACATATGCGCGAAAAAATGCGCTCCCGAAAAACGGGAGCGCAAGAGCTGTCAGTACCTTAGAAGGCCGGGATAATGGAACCCTGATATTTGTCGTTAATGAATTTCTTGATCGTATCGGAGTGGTAAATATCGAGGATCTTCTTGTACGTTTCGTTGTTTTCGTCACCTGTGCGGACGACCATGACGCAGGCGTACGGCGAATCAGGCGATTCGACGAGAATCGAGTCCTTGAGGGGATTCAAGCCGGCAGGAATGGCGTAGTTCGTGTTGATGCAGGCCAGGTCCGTATCGTCGAGAGACCGCGGTGTCTGGGCGGCGTCGATTTCGATGAACTGCAGGTTTTTCGGATTTTCCGTAATGTCAGCGACAGACGCTTCGATGGAGTTGCCGTTTTTCAATTTGATCAGGCCGGCCTGCTGCAGGAGCAGAAGTGCACGGGCGCCGTTGGACGGGTCGTTCGGAATTGCTACTTTGCTGCCCGGCGCTACGTCGGCAATGTTCTTGTATTTATGCGAGTATACAGCCATAGGCATGAGAATGGTCTTGCCAATGGAAGTCAGCTTTAAACCTTCTTTTTTGATGATATTGTCCAAGTACGGCTGATGCTGATAGGAGTTCATGTTCAGGTCGTTATCGGCCAGGGCTTTATCAGGCTGTACGTAGTCGTTGAATTCGACGACCTTGATCTTGATGCCCTGTTTTTCTGCTTCTTTGGCTACCTGGTCCATGATTTCAGCGTGCGGACCGGCAGTTACGCCTACTTTGATTTCTTTGTCAGCAGCGGCTTTGTCGCTGTTAGAGCCGCAGCCCGCTGCAAAGACGCAAATAGCAGCGATGAGGCCGGCTGTGAGAAGCTTTTTAATAGATGATTTCATAGAGTCATACCCCTCTCAAAAATTATGTAATATGTATTCGTAACAAAAAAGCCGTCATTCAGATGACGGCCTGCAGTTGCATAGCTGTTCATCTGCCGGAATTACCTTCCGTTGGAGTTGGCACCTTCCCGGGTGGGGGTTGCCGCAGTGTCATAGGGCCACTCCCTCGACTGCTCTGGATGAAACGACAGTTTTATTGTTAGGTTGTATCCTATCATGAATTGCGGACGCTGTCAATCTATTTTAGAAACATTCTAGTATTTCCTTCTACAAAACTAATACCGTACGAGAAAATTGCAAAGCCTGTACAGGGAATTGCGCGTTTTGCAGAGAAAAAACACCCCGGCTTGCCGGGGTGTTTAGAATGACATTCTGTTGGACGGTGGCGCTTAGGCGTTGAAGAGCTTGCCCGGGTTGAGGATGTTATTGGGGTCCATGGCCCGTTTGATGGTCTTCATAACCTGGAGTTCGCCTGACGGTGTGAATTCTTCCACGTATTGCAGCTTCTTAGCGCCAATGCCGTGTTCACCGGCCAGGCGGCCGCCGACACTATAGGCGTATTCATAGACCTGGTGATGGAATTTATCGACACTGGCCGCCCACTCTTCGTCGGTCATATTGACCTTACAAAGAACGATGTGCAGGTTGCCGTCGCCAATATGGGCATTGATTTTGACCTGGAAGGGATAGTCTTCGCCGATTTCCATGATCTTTTCAATGGTCGGAGCAATTTTGTGGACTGGTACGACGACGTCGTCTGTGAGAAATACCTTGCTGACCAGTTCGCACGAATTCTGGATGTTGCGGCGCATATTCCAAATGCGGTCGTCAGCTTCGAGGACTTCAACAGCACCGGTTTCTTCGCAAATATTGCAGACCGTTTCCATCTTGGTGTCCAGCTCGTCTTCCCGGAAGGTTTCTACAGTGATGATGACGTAAATTCCATCTTCATAATGGGGCATATCCGAATAATGGCAATAATCGGCTGTATCGCGGACGTACGAGTTGTCCATGTATTCTACACTTGTCGGATCGATGCCGGCTTTCATCAGCTGGGGCACCATATACAGGGCCTGGCGCGGATCCGTATAGATAGCCAGGACATCGAAGTGATACGGCGGCAAGGGAATCAGGCGTACCGTCACTTTGGTAATAATGCCTAAGGTGCCTTCACTGCCGATGATCAGCTGTTCCAGGTCATAGCCGGTAGAGCATTTTTTCAGGATGCCGCCACATTCGACGATTTCACCTGTCGGCGTGACCATTTCCAGGCTGTAAACCTGGTTACGCGTAACGCCGTAACGGACGGCCCGCAGACCACCGGCATTGGTTGCCAGGTTGGCACCGATCATGCAGCTTTCGGCGCTGGACGGGTCGCCGGCGTACATGAGGCCGTGGGCTTTGGCTTCTTTTTGAATATCTAAGGTACGTACGCCTGCTTCGGCCGTGAGGTACATGCCTTCTTCATTCAGTTCAATAATCTTATTGAGCCGTTCCATACAGAGGACAAGGCCGCCGTAAACAGGAATGGCACCGTCAGCCAGGCTGGTGCCGGCACTGCGGACGGTAATGGGGAAGTGGTATTCATTGGCCAGTTTTACAATTTGTGAAATTTCTTCGGCATTGGCCGGCAGTACTGCCGCTTCGGGCATGTGGAATTTCTGCGGGTCGTTTTCGTAGTCTGTCTGGTACTGGACCAGAATATCTTTGTCCGTCTTGACATAAGACGGGCCGGTAATGGCTTTTAATTTATCGACAATTTCTTGCGTAATTGGGTTGTATGTCTGCATGAGGCCTGCCTCCTAGGTGAAGAATAAATAAATTCTGGCTATTATTCTAACACTTTTTTTCTGAAAAGGGAAAGCTATTCGAACGGAATTCGAGAAAATAATCTGACCGGGCACAGGCAATGCCTAAAAACAGGGCGTAATAGATAACTTTTTTTACGGCAAAAAGCATGACAATCTAGTATAATGAAGGGAAAGAAAGGATGATACTATGCAGACGTCGCGACGGCTTTTTTATTCTATTTCCTTCATCAGCTTTATAGGACCTTTCTTGTCGACGGGCCTGACCATTGCCCTGCCACAGGTGGCTGCCGGTTTTGGCGTACCGGCAGAGCAGGTCAGCTGGGTAGTGACGGCCTATCTCATCGGTACGGCCTCGCTTTTATTGCCTTTAGGCAAGTTTGCCGACGTATATGGCAGGCGCCGGGTCTATGCGGCAGCGCTCATGGCCTTTGCCATTTGTACGCTCGCTGCGGCCTTTGCCCCCAGCCTAAGCAGCCTCATTGCCTGCCGGCTGCTCCAAGGGGCAGCCTTGGCTGCTGTCTATGTTACGTACATGCCGCTGCTTCTGACGACGACGGATGAACAGCATCAGGGACTTACGCTGGGAACGGCTGTGGCACTGACCTATTTGGGCCTGACACTGGGGCCCGTGCTGGGCGGCTTTTTGACCGGTCTCTTGGGCTGGCGCAGTATTTTTATCATTTCTGCTCTGGTTACAGGCGGGGCCTGGCTGCTGGTCTGTACGCTTCGTCAGGAATGGTATGGTACAGCAGCGCCCTTCGTCAATGCCGTGAGCAGTGTCCTCTGTATTAGCGGTGTTGGTATTTTTCTTTATGGCCTTTCGGCATATGCCGAACACAGCTGGCCTGTCTGGCTGGGCCTGGCCCTGCTGGTCTGCTTTATTGTTCATGAACGCTACTCCCGTCATCCTCTTTTGCCGCTCTTTTTATTCCGCAACCGGGTCTTTTCCTTTTCCTCCCTGGCGGCGCTCATCCAGTACAGTGCGACCTATGCGATTACTTTTTTGCTGTCCTTGTATTTGCAGCTCGTCCTGGGCCTGACACCGGCCAAGGCCGGCTTTGTGCTCCTGTCCCAGCCCGTCATGATGGCCCTCCTGTCCCGCCGTTCCGGTCACTTAGCCGACCTTTACGGCTCGCGGCTCATCGCGTCTGCAGGCCTTGCTATTACCGCCGTAGGCCTTGCCGGCCTGGCCTGGGCGCCGCAGGTGGAGCTGTCGGGGATCGTCGCCTTCCTGGTCCTTACGGGGATTGGCTCGGCCCTTTTTGGGGCACCCAATAATGCCGCCATCATGGGCTCTGTGAAGGAGCAGTTTCAGGGTACGGCGGCCAGCATTCTGGCTCTCGTCCGCCATGCCGGCCAGTCCATGAGCATGGCGCTGGTAACCTTGGTTTTTGCGCAAATGACCCTGGTCGTTACGCCGTATACGGCAGCAGTGCTGACGGCTGTACATGTATCGTTTTTGCTTTTGGCTGGTTTTTGTGTGTTAGCTATGATTGCGTCCTGGCAGCGCTGAGACGAGGAGAAAGGGGAATGTAGTATGGATTTAGGTTTACGTGATAAAGTAGCCGTCGTTACAGGCGGTACGGAAGGTATTGGTTTTGCTGCAGCCCGGCAGTTTCTGGCAGAAGGGGCGTACGTTGCCGTCTGTGGCCGCCGTCAGGCCGTGCTGGATCAGGCACTGGCACAATTAGGCCCGCGGGCCTTCGGCCAGACCTGTGACATGACGCAGGAAGACGCGGTCTATGCCTTTGCCAAAGCCGTCTACGATCATTTTGGCCGCATGGATGTGTGGGTCAATAATGTAGGCGCGACTATTGCGCGACAAGACGACTGGTATACCGGCGAGGAAATTGACCGGACCTATGCGGTCAATTTTAAGTCCGTCGTCATGGGCAGCCAGGCAGCCATTGCCTACTTGGAAAAACAGGGCGGCGTTATCGTCAATGTCGCGTCCTTAGCAGCCCGCTGCGCTACGTCCGGCAGGGCTACCCTGTACGGGCCTCTCAAGTCGGCTGTCGTCGGCTTTACCAATACCTTTGCCGGTGAAGTTGCCGCCAAGGGCGTACGCGTTACGGCAGTCCTGCCGGGGTTTACCGTGACCCCCCTCGTGAAGGCTACCATCCGGCCAGAGGACCTGATAAAACAAGGACAGACGTGTTTGTTGCACCGGCCGGCAGCGCCTGAAGAAATTGCCGGGCCTATCGTCTTTTTGGCAAGTTCTCAGGCCAGCTACATGACCGGTACGGCCATCGAAGTATCGGGCGGCCGCAGTGTTACCCTGAATCCCGGTTATTCTTATGGAAAATAACACTATCTGTATTAAAGTTGAATTAGATTCTAAAAATTTTTAAAAGTATACTTGACAAGAGTTCATTTAAAGTGTACTATACTCGTAAACATTGGAAACGCCAAGACCGGACCAAGTACACGTAACGGGGTCTTACAGAGAGCGGGAATCGAAGGCTGAGAGTTCCTGCAGTACACTCCTTACGCTGGAATGCCTCCGCGAGCGGGCGGGTCGAATCAAGTAGATCCGCACGAAAAGCCTCCGTTACGGGTATCGAGATACAGTATAGATCAGTGTATGCTGTAAGCAGAGTGGAACCGCGGACCACCGTCTCTGTCATAGGGACGGTGTTTTTTTGTGCGTTTTTCCCGGTATATATCGAGGTCACACCAATGTAACAAATAATAAATAGAGTAGTTTCACGCAAATAATAGGGGGATTTAACGATGACACAAAGCAAAAAAGAATTAGTTTTGGCAGCCATGGACAACAAAGCAACCGACCGTGTACCCGTTGGTTTTTGGTTTCACTTTTTAAAAGATGAAATCCATTCTAATTCCTTCGAGCATCCGGAATTTATAGAAGAACTCTTTCAGGGTCAGACGAAATATATTGATACGGCCAAACCGGATTTTGTCAAAATCATGACCGATGGCTTTTTCCCGTATGAAAACAAGACAGTACAGCATTTGGAAACGGCAGAGGACTTCAAGCACATCCAGCCTCTGGCTGATGATGATCCCTGGTTTACGACGCAGATCGCCTATGCCAAACGCCTGACCGACAAATACGGCGCCGACCTGGCCATGTTCTACAATGTCTTCTGCGCCGGCACGACAATCAAATTCATGCGTGACGATATCAGCACCAGCGAAGAATACCTGGCTCAGCTCGTCCGCGAAGATCCCCAGGCTGTCCGTCAAGGCCTGGATGTCATTTCCGGCGACCTGGCAAAACTTGCCAAACGCCTGATTACAGAAGGCGGTGTGACAGGCATTTACCTGAGCCTCCAGAATCTACTTGGCGAAGGTATTACGAAGGACGTGTACGATCAGGTCTTTGCACCGGGTGAAAAAGAAATCCTCGCCGCTGCCAACAGCGTCAGCGATTACAATATCCTGCACATCTGCGGCTGGCATGGTCATCGCAATGACCTGTCGTGGTATGCCGATTACGACGTGAAGACCATCAACTGGGCTGTCGTCGTCGAAGACGTGCCCCTCTCGGAAGGCCGCAAAATCTTTGGCCAGCGCGCAGCCTTAGGCGGCTTTGGCAATTTGGAAACAGAAGTGCTCTATGCCGGCACGAAGGAAGAAATTCAGGCAGAAACGAAAAAGATCCTTGAGGGCGCAGGCCGTCAGGGCATTATCATTGGCGCCGATTGCACCGTACCGCGCGATACCAACTGGGAACATTTTGAATGGGTCCGCGAAGCAGCGAAATAAGTATTTTACAGAAAACGGGGGAATACACCATGAATATAAAGAAACTCAGCAAAGCTATTTTGACAGCAGCTCTCGTAGGGGTCGTCGCAGCCGCCTTAACCGGTTGCGGTAAGAGCGATAATGCCGCCGCAGATAATGGCAAGAAAAAGACCGTTAACGTAGCCTTTACGAACTATTACGTGCCCTATGATTTCGCCAACGATAAAGGCGAACCCGATGGCTTTGAAGTAGCCGTCATGAAGGAAGTCGCCAAGAAGCTGCCCCAATATGACTGGAAGTTTACACCGACCTCTGATGATGATCTCCTCATCGGTGTAGAATCGGGCAAATACGATATTGGCACGAAGGGCATCTGGAAGACAGCGGCCCGGGAAAAGAAATACATTTTCCCGAAGGAATATCTCGGCGCCAGCGTCATCGGCCTGGTTATCCGCAAGGATGAAGCCAGCCAGGTGACAAACATGGAAAGCTTTGCCAAATACAGCGGCAAGCTCGTACCGATTGCACCGCAGGACGCCCGTTACTCTGTTATCGAACAGTACAACAAGGAACATCCGGATAATCAGATTCAGCTGAAATCGTCGGAAGCCTTCCAAATTGCCGACGCCTATACGTGGGTTATGGAAGGACGCTACGACGGCTACCTGGAAGTCGAACTGAGCTACAAGAACAACGTCGAAAAACCGGACGCACCGTATCATCAGTTTGCCGATCAGCTGACCTATCTCCGTTATAAGGCCATCCCGACGTACGCGCTCTTTAACAAGAAGGACCAGCAGCTGGCCGACGAGTACGACAAGGCTATCAAGGAACTGCGGGATGAAGGCAAAATTGCCGAACTGGAACAGAAATACTTTGGTGAAAGCCTGTCCCAGTATATGAATCAGTAATAAGAAAGAAAAGGAGGAGTGCACAGTGAATACAAGACCTTTTGATCCATCGGTCATTTTTACAACCATGCCGGACCTTTTGTCCTACTTGTCTGTGACCTTGCTGGTGGCCGTAACCAGTATTATTCTCGGTTCGCTTTTCGGCATGATCTTGGCACAGGCAAAAATGGGTACGCACCGGATTCCACGCTGGCTTGCCCATGGCTACACGTATATCATGCGCTGCACGCCTTCCATTGTACTGCTGTTTATCGTCTTCTACGGGCTGCCAAAGCTCGTAGAAGTCTTTACTTCCTACGATATGAACGACGTAAACCGTGCGGTCTTCGCCATCATCACCTTTACGCTCCTCTTTGGCGCGTATATTTCGGAAGTATTCCGGGCAGCCTACCAGGCTGTTCCCAAGGGGCAGTATGAAGCAGCTGTGAGCATCGGCCTGACGCCGTTTCAGGCGTTCTGCCAGGTCATGCTGCCACAGGCGGCAGTGATTGCCCTGCCGAACTTTGGCAACTCTGTCATCAACCTGCTCAAGGAAGGCGCGTTGGCCTATACGATCGGCCTCATCGACCTCATCGGCAAGGCCAATCTGATTATTGCGCAAAACTTCGGTGCCTATGGGATTGAAATCTATCTTTCCTGCATGATTATTTATTGGCTTATGACCACTCTTCTGGCTAAAGGCTTCCTGGCCTTGGAAGCGCACCTCGACAAGGGCCAGACCTTGCAGGCCGGACAGATGAAGCGCAGCCGGATACTGCCACTTTTCAAAACGACGCCGGCGCTGATCAAGAAGTTTCAGCGTCAGGGATAAGGTAAAGGAGAAACTGCTATGGAACTGGATTATACATTTATGGCCGATACGTTCTTCAAAATTTGGAGCGGTATCGGCACCACCCTGAGCCTGACAGTACTGTCCCTGCTCATTGCCGCGCCGGTAGCCTTTTATATGGCTGTCCTGCGGATTCGTGGGAATAGTGTAGGCAGCGGTCTGACGCAGGCCTACATTTCATTCGTCCGGGGCACGCCGATTGTCCTGCAGATTCTGCTGCTGTACAGTCTTTTGCCGAGCTTTTTAAATATGCTCGTCAAAAGCATGGGTTCTAATTTCAACGTCTTTGACAGCATCGATCCATTCTGGTATGCTGTCGTCGTTTTTTCCCTGAATACGATCGCCCTCTTGGCAGAAGTGTTCCGCTCGGCCCTTCTGAGCATCCCTAAGGGACAGCTTGAAGCCGGCGTTTCCATTGGCCTTTCGGAATTCCAGACGTACCGCAAGATCATCATTCCCCAGGCCATGGTCGTGGCCTTGCCGGCCATTTGCAATATTACGGTAAACCTGATCAAAGGGACCTCCCTGGCCTTCCTCATGACCGTAAAGGATGTTTTGGCTATCGGCAAGATTGCCGCCTCTTACGGCTATAATTACATCGAATCGTATCTGGATGTGTTCCTCGTCTACATTATCGTCTGCACGATTGTACAGCTCCTGTATAAATTTGCAGAACAGCACGTCGGCGCATTCCGGGCAGCCTGATACAGGAAGGAGTACCAGCCATGTTAATGTCAATTAAAAACGTACGCAAGCGCTTCGGTGATCTCGAAGTGTTGAAAAACGTACATATGGATATCGATAAAGGCGACGTCGTCGTCATCCTCGGACCCAGCGGTTCCGGTAAGACTACCTTCTTGCGCTGCCTTAATTTTTTGGAACGGGCCGATGCAGGGGAAATGGATTTTGCCGGTATGGAAATCGATCTGAGCCATCCCAGCAAAAAGGAAATTGCCACAGTACGGCAAAAGACGGCCTTTGTCTTTCAGGGCTACAACCTCTTTGCCAATAAGACCGTCCTGGAAAACGTGACCCTGGGCCTTGTGACCGGCCGGGGTATGAAACGGCAGGAAGCTGAAGAGCTGGCGAAAAAAGCGCTGGAAAAGGTCGGCATGGCCGATCGCCTGGATTATTATCCGGCCCAGCTTTCCGGCGGCCAGCAGCAGCGCGTGGGTATTGCCCGGGCCATTGCCGTCCGGCCGGATGTCATTCTCTTTGATGAACCGACGTCGGCTCTTGATCCGGAACTCGTCGGTGAAGTCTTGAAGGTCATGCGGGACCTGGCTAATGACGGGACGACCATGATCGTCGTGACACACGAAATGAAGTTTGCCCGTGATGTAGCGTCTCATGTGATTTTCATGGATGGCGGTGTCATCGTAGAAGAAGGGACGTCAGAAGATATTTTTGAGCACCCGCAGGAAGAACGGACCAAAAAGTTCCTCCATCGCGTGCTGTGCCATACGTATGAATAGTAAAAATCCGGAAGTGAGGGACTTCCGGATTTTTCTTTCACCTATATATGATACAATACGGATAGGAAAAGAAAATGAGGTGATTCCATGCAGATACATGAAGAAGAACAATTAACGACCCATTTGCAGCAGTTTATCCGCTGCAGCACGATTTCCAATGAAGACGTAGAACAATTCGACTGGCCTGAGTTTACGAAACTCCATGGCCTGTTTAAAGCGTTTTATCCTACGCTGTATAAGGAGTTTTCTGTAACTGAGGTAGGCCGGGCAGGCCTCCTTTTTCATTATGCTTCAGGCCACCAGGAGAAGACACCTCTCGTCCTCAGTGCCCATCAGGACGTGGTAGAACCGGGGGTCCTGTCGTTATGGCACCAGGAACCTTTCAGCGGGGCCTATGCCGACGGCTGTGTTTGGGGCCGCGGCACGACAGACTGCAAGCATCTCTTCCTGGCCGAAATGGAAGCCGTAGAAACACTCTTTGCCCAGGGTTTCCGTCCTGACTACGACCTTTATATTGCCTTAGGGTACAGTGAAGAAATATACACGACCAGCGGGGAAGATGGGGGCCGCTTATTAAAGGAGGCCTTTGACGCGCAAGGCGTCAAGGAAATCGCTCTTTTTGACGAAGGCGGCAGTATTACGACTGACGCACAGGGCCATCGCGTAGCCCGCGTCGGCCTGGGGGATAAATCGCAAATAGTATATGAATTATACAAGGAAGGGACAGGCGGCCATTCCAGCGTGCCGGGGCTGCATACAGATATGGGCGCCCTGGCCCGCTCTATCGTAGCCTTGGAGGATCATCCCCGCCCGTATAAGCTGACCGACCTGGCACGGGGCCAGCTGCAGGGACTGGCGAAGCTGGAAACAGGAGAAAGACAGCGTATCTTTGCCGACCCTGACCGCCATTGGGACGAAGTGTGTGCCTTAGCGGCGGCGGATCCGCAGCTCGACGCCCTGTTACATACGACGCTTTGTGTCACCATGGCCCAGGGAGCCCGGCAGGTAAACGTCATTCCTGCCCGGGTCAGTGCCATGATCAGTGCCCGCGTCCTGCCAGGCGAAACGGGAGATGAAATTCTCGCCTATATTCAGCAGTATCTGACCGGTGGCATTCAGGTGCGCCGCGTGTCCGGGATTGATCCGGTTCATGAAGATACGCCGCATAGTGAAGAGTTTGCCTGTGTCGCCAAGACGATTCAGGACGTGTACGGTACGGATGTCATGGTTATGCCGTCCCTCATGCTCTTTGCTACGGATTCCCGCTATTATGCCGACATTGCCAAGCACATCTTTCTCTTTAGCGGCTACGAACAGGATCAGCGCTGGGGACCCATGCATGGTGTAAACGAAAAGATTCCTGCCGATGCCCTGCCGGGCGGCCGTGCTTTCTTCATGCAGCTGTTGCAGAATTACTAAGTATCAAAAAAGATAGTATAGAACAATAAAGTGCGTTCTTCCTAAAAGGTACTATAAATGATAGGATACACTCAGAAGCAAGAAGGAGGCACTTAGCTATGCAAAAAGATGTAGGTTCTGTTATGGCGCTCTATCCGACGCCCGTTACGATTGTCGGTCTGGTCAAGGACGGCCAGGTCAATTTCCTGACTGTAGCCCATGTAGGGGTTGTTGAACATGGCCATTTGCTCATTAGCATCGACAAGGCTCATACCTTTTCTGATGCTGGCATTAAGGAACACGGTGTCGTTTCCGTAAGCCTTGTCAACCGGGAGCTTTTGACCGCTGCCGATTACTGTGGTATGCATAAAGGCGCGCAGGAAGATAAGTCCGGCGTGTTCCGCTATCATTTTGGCGAGCTGGCCTATGCGCCTATCCTCGACGATGCGCCTGTATCCATGGAATGCCGCATTGTGGACTCTGTGGAAGTGGGCAATTTTACCAACTATATCCTAAAACCGGTGCATACCTTCGTCCAGGAAGAATGCCTGAACGAACGGGGCCGCGTAGATTACGAGAAAGTGGCGCCTGTCCTCTTTGAATTCCAGAACGGCCAATACCTGAGTACAGGCAAGGTCATAGGGAAATGCTGGAGCGAAGGCAAAAACTATACACCAAATAAATAAGCAGAAAAAATGCCGGACCGTGAACGGGTCCGGCATTTTTATATCATAGACTGATATAATTTTTCCAGATTTTTCTGCATGGTTTCCAAATAGGTCTCTGTCCCATCCCCCTCTTCAAGGGTTTCAATGACTTCTACGCGGGCACCGATTTCCCGGGCCAGCGTATTGGGAATACGGGGGCTTTCCCCGGCTTCCATAAAGACCGTCGTTAGACCGTCACGGCGGCATTCATCAGCCAGATTCTTCAAATGGTGGATGCTGGGCTCACCGGCAGCGAAGACGTTGCTCAGGCTGAGCTGGGTTAAGTTAAAGTCGCTTGCCATATAAGAAAAGGCAGCGTGGCCTGTGACGAAGGTGTGCCGCTGAGCGGCAGCAAATTTCCGGGTGTATTCGCCTAAGAGACTGTCAGCTTTGCCGGTAAACCGGGCGTAGCGCTCGTTATAATAGGCAGCGTGGGCCGGATCGGCAGCGACGAAGGCATCGCGCATATTGCGGGCTTCCACTTTGGCGTTCTTTAAGCTTAACCAAACGTGAGGGTCGGCGGCCTTTTCTTCCTTTTGGCCGGGCAGGACCTGTTTCATTTCAATGTAGTGGATGTCGGCGCCATCTGAGGCCGTGACGACGCGAAGCTTCGGGTTATGTGCTGTAGCGATGGCTTTGGGTGCCCACTCTTCCAGATCACAGCCGTTGATGATAAACACATCGGCCTGGGAGAGGGCCGAAAGGTCCGACGCTTTTGGCTGGAAATCATGTGGTTCTTCGCCAGACGGGATAACCGTATGGATGGTAATTGCATCACCGCCAATTTCCCGGGCCAGTTCTTCCATGGCATAAAAGGAAACGACGACGGACAGTTTATCCTGTGCGGCCGGCTCCGGTGCTGCCTGGTGTTCACTGGCACAGCCTGAAAGAAAGACGAGAAGAAGAGCGAGAAAACAAAGAAGAAGGCGTTTCATACTAAGTCCTTTCAAAATTCATAATTGCGAATACCTTGCGTTTGCACTTAAAAAGAGGATATAATATAAAGTACTACTTGTCAACGCCTGTACCTGTATTTCTTATGAATCTATTAGCCGGCGCGGACAGGGATTTACAGAAAGAGAGGATTTTCCATGATCCAGTTGTCACACGTCTATTATGCGTACGAGATCGGCACGCCGTATTTACTGCGCGACTTGAATCTGACGATCCATAATGGCGATTATATTTCTATTGTCGGTGAGAATGGATCCGGCAAGAGCACCTTTGTCAAATTGCTCCTGGGCCTTTTAAAGCCATCAGAAGGCAGCCTGGTCAATGATTTCAAGCGCACGAGCTACGTATCCCAGCGCTTTGAAACGCTGAACCAGCAGTTTCCCATTACCGTCCGGGAAGTAATGAATACGTACTGCAAGGTCCTGCACATCAAAGACCGCAGTCTCGTCGACCACTATTTGGAGCTCATGAAAATGAGCGAGTACAGCGACTCCCTCATTGGCAACCTGTCTGGCGGCCAATGCCAAAAAGTCTTTATTGCCAGAGCCCTCTTAGGGCATCCGGATCTGCTGATCCTCGATGAACCGTCGACAGGGATTGACGTCAAATCCCAGGCCGAGCTCTACCCTTTTTTAAAGAAGCTCAACGAAGAGCATAGCCTGACCATCGTTACGGTCGAACATAATCTGCGGGCAGCTATGCGCAATTCGAAGTTCCTTTACCACGTCGCCAATGGCAGCGGTCATTTATGCTCGCCGGAAGAATATATCCGTGAATATGTAAAAGAAAATACAGGAAGTGAATCGTATGTTTGAATATTCCTTTATGCAGAACGCCTGCATTGTGGCTTTGCTCATCTCCCTGGTGTGCCCCATGATCGGCATGTTCCTTGTCCTGCGCCGCTATTCCATGATCGGCGATGCCTTGTCACATGCCTCGTTAGCAGGTGTAGCCGTAGGTCTCCTGATCGATGTAAACCCTATTATCAGCGCCTTTTGTCTGACCAGCTTTTTTGGCGTCCTCATCGAAGCCCTGCGTAATCAGTTCCGCCGCTACGCGGAATTGGTCCTGATCATCGTTTTGTCCTTATCGGTAGGCATTGCCATTACGATTATCAGTGCCGGCCTGGTTCATACCAATGTAGAATCATTCCTCTTTGGCAGTATTTTGACGGTTTCCTCGACAGATGTCTGGTCCGTCGTCATCCTCAGCATTATTTCTCTGACAACCATCCTTTGGCTCTACCCCCAGCTGGTCATGATCACCTTTGACGAAGACGGGGCCCGCGTAGCCGGTGTACGGGTCAAACTGATCAATTATATTTTTTCTATTCTCGTAGCAGCTACGATTTCTGTATCAATCCGCATCGTGGGTATTCTGGTCATCAGTTCCCTCATTGCCCTGCCGGTGGCAACGGCCTTGCAATTGCAAAAGGGCTTTTGCCGGACGCTGCAATTTTCCGTGCTCTTTAGCTTTATCGATATTTTAACGGGTCTTTTTGTCTCCTATTGGATTGATGCGGCACCAGGCGGTGTTACGGCCATTACGTCCGTCGTTCTCCTGCTTTTCGTGCTGCTAGGCAAGCAGCTGCGCCTTTCCCTGGGCCAGCGCCAGAAACGAAAGGAGCTGAAAGCATGACAGAAAGCAAAAATTATGAAGAGTTCCTGCACCAATATGGCCTCAAAAATACACGGCCCCGCAGACGGGTGCTGGAAATTCTCTTCGGCCAGGAAGAACTATTGACGGCAGAAGAAATCTATCAGGAATTATTAGAAGCCGGTGAGACCGTCAACGTATCGACGGTCTACCGCGTCCTCGAGCTCTTTACGGAAAAGAAGCTCGTCGAAAAGACCTTTCTGCCGGAAACGAGAAAGTATGCGTTCTCCCTGCGTATGCCGGGACACGTCCATTATCTCATTTGCATCCGCTGTCATAAAAAGGTGGATCTTTCCGGCTGTCCCTTGTCGGATTATGAAAGGAAGGTAGCCGCTAATACGGGCTTTGACATTATCGGTCACCGTTTGGAATTATATGGCCTCTGCAAGGAATGCCGGGACAAGGACGCGGCAGGAGGGACAGAACAGCATGAATAGTACTTGGCTGGCAGAACACGTACCTGCCTTTGTAACGGGGCCGACGCAGCTTTCCCTGTATTGCCGCCGTTTGTCTGATAGTGAACCCTGGTTATACCAGGACCGGATCATGCCGTCGGCCAGCTTGATTAAGTTACCGATTATGAGTGCCCTGTTCCGGCAGGAAAAGGAGGGCGCCCTGACCCTCGAAGAACGCTGTACCGTAACGGAGAGTGTCGAAGGCGGTTCTTTTTATGGCCGCGACGGCGCTGTCGTAGCCTTGCAGGAGCTGGTCTTTCATATGATCGTCGAAAGTGACAATACCTGTGCTAACCTGCTTATAGAACGCCTGGGACTGGATACCATTCAGGCTGAAATCGACAGGCTGGGGCTGGTACATACGAAAATCTGCCGCAAAATGATGGATTTTGAAGCAGCTGCCGCCGGCCGGGAAAACCTGACCTGCGCTGCCGATATGGGCCGCTTTTTCAGCCTGCTTGCAAACGGCCAGTGTGTCGATCCCCGGCGTGACAAGGCTATGCGGGATATTCTCAGCCGGCAGGAGGATAACTGTATTCTTCCGGCCCAGCTGCCCCATACGGTCCGCGTCGATCATAAGACAGGCGAACTGGATGGAATCTATCATGACTGCGGCCTCATCTATGCGCCAGGCGGAACCTTTATTCTCTGCCTCTTGGCCCGGCATGTGGCAAATGAGCCGAAATTATTTTATGAATTATCTTATTTTACGCGGGCACTGTACGATGAACTGCAAAAAAAGTAAAATTTTAGAATACTTTTCTAGAAACACATACAGAAATGCATGCATGTATGTTATAATTAGATATTCAGGAAAGAGGGCAGCGAGGCTGTCGGTCGTGATGGGGGATTTTCATGTTGGCTGACGAGGGGAAACAAACAGAAGCGCCAGTGCCGCAAGAGTATATTGTGCCACTGGCCGGTATCTTTAAAGTGTTGGGAGACCCGACACGGTTGCGCATTTTGCAAGTACTGATGCAGGGCGAATGCTGTGTAGGCGATGTAGCAGAACGCTTGTCCATGGAACAGTCTGCTGTATCCCATCAACTGCGTATTTTGCGGGACGCCGGCCTGATCCAGTACCGGCGCCAGGGAAAACTGGTCTGGTATTCGCTGGCTGACGACCATGTCTATACGCTGCTCGCCGTTGGCTTGCAGCACGTAGCCGAATAACGGGTGCCCTTAGGGGAAGAAGGATATAATTATATGTATATAGGTTTAATGCGTCATGGAAAAGCAGAACCCTTTGTCACCGGTCAGGATGACGCCTTGCGGCAGCTGACAGAGCGGGGACGACGGGACGTGACGGCTATGGCAGCCTTAGTACGTCGCTGGTGGCCTGCCGGTACTACGCAGATCTGGACCAGCCCGGTACTGCGGGCACGGCAGACGGCAGAAATCATGGGACGGCAGGTCCGCCCCGAGGCGGTACAGCAGCAGGATGCCCTGGCGACAGGCAATCTGGATGGGTTATACAAGAGCCTGGCCAGGTACGACGACAAGGCTTCGTTGCTGCTCATTGGCCATTCACCGTATCTCGAAAGCTGGACAGAGATGCTGACGGGAATGAAATTAGACTATAAGACAGGCAGCCTGGCCTTTTTTTCGTACGATGCCTATGATGGGGCTTACGGCAAAGCCAAGCTACTGCTTTATATACACCCTGCAGCAGCCCAGATGCTGCTGCGTCAATAAGATGCATTACTATACCGGGAGGTTTTATATATGAAACATGTATTATCTATTGCAGGTACGGACCCGTCAGGTGGTGCCGGTGCAGCAGCGGACTGCAAGACCTTTTGTGCTCATGGCTGTTTTGCTCTCAATGTCATTACAGCCGTCGTATCCCAAAATACGCAGGGCGTGCGTGGGTACATGGATGTCACACCGGATTTAATTGCCGATCAGATCGATGCCGTCTTTGAAGATATCGACGTAGATGCCGTAAAAATCGGCATGGTCAGTGTACCGGAAACGATTCGCGTCATTGCCGATAAGCTCAAACAGTATACACCGCGCTTTGTCGTCATCGATCCCGTCATGGTAGCGACGAGCGGCCATCGCCTGCTCGTACCGGAAGCGGAACAAACTTTGCGGGATATTCTCCTGCCTTTGGCAGATGTATTGACGCCGAATATTCCTGAAGCAGAAGTGCTTACGGGCAAAGAAATTCACAGCCTGGCTGATATGGAAGCGGCGGGCCGGGAAATTGCGGCCATGGGAGCCAAAGCAGTGCTCGTCAAGGGCGGTCACCGCGTAGAAGATGCGACGGATTTGCTCTTTGACGGTACGGACGTTCATTATTTTAAAGGCCAGCGTGTAGAAAGCACGAGTACCCATGGTACGGGCTGCTCCTTGTCGAGTGCCATTGCCTCTAACCTGGCTAACGGCATGCAGCTGAGCGATGCTGTAGCAGCGGCCAAGCACTATGTATTTACCGGCATTGCCCATGCCGAACCGATTGGCAAAGGGCACGGGCCGATCCATCATTTTTATGAATTATATAAAAAAGCAGGTCTCATATAAACGCGAAGTTGAGGTGATACTATGTTCAAGACGAAGATGAAAAACGTAATTTTGGCAGCCGCAGCAATCTGTATGGTCAGCGGCCCGGCTTTGGCTTATACACCGGCAGAACAGACGTATCAGGCGGCTCTGGCCTACGCTGCTGCACATCCGGAAGGCAGCTATACCTTACAGGCCGACGCTGCGTTACCCTTTTTGGGCAACGCAGCTGCGACCAGCGTAAGCTATGTAAAAATGACGCCCTTCCAGGTCCGCTCTGACAGCCAGGTGACCCTGGCAGGTAAAAGCAGCGATTGGACGTCGTGTTATGTGGAACAGGATGGGGCCAATCTGATTGCCTATTATCCCGTACAGTCCCAAACAGGACAAAAGCCTGTGTGGCACAAAATGAGTGTACCCCTGCCGAGCGCCCAGCCCTTAGGGCAGACGTTAGTCAAGCAGAATGAAAAGCATAACGTCCTGAGCGGTGTCAAATCCGTTACGGCTGTGGGGAATAATACGTACCAGGTCGTCTATGACATGTCCCGTGTCTATAAAGAAGGGGACGAAGCCGAATGGAAAAAGGAAGGCCTGACGAAGAAAGAGGATATTGCCGCTGTGAAACAGATCCTCGTGGCCTTGCGTGATTCCGGTGATCTGACTGTAACTTTTACGGTCGATCCGGCAACGAAACGGATTCTGAGTGCGACGGCGCCGGTTACACCGCAGCTGCAGGCCGTACTGGGCACTGTCCTCGATGAAGCAGCACAAAAAGCTCCGGACAAAAAGGCGGAAGTGTCCCTCATGAAGAGCTACCTGCAAAACAGCAAGGTGAATCTGCAATACCGCTGGGCCCAGCTGCCGCAGAATATAGAACTGCAGGTACCGCAGACTGTTAAAAAGGATGCTATAGCAGATAAGAATGTTCATTAAAGAAGTCACCTTATCATATAAAAACTTTTCGCGTTAATAAATACTTTTTATTGACATATAGCTCAAAATAAAAGACAATAGAAGCAGGGAGTATTAGCGGAAAAAATATGATAAGTGAAATCAGGAGGTAAGAAATTGGCTAAGAAGGAAAAGCTGCTCGTAATTCCTTTGGGAGGTCTGGGTGAAATCGGCAAAAACATGACGGTCATCCAATATGGCGATGACATTATCGTTGTCGATGCCGGTTTGGCATTTCCGGACGACGACATGTTTGGCATTGACCTGGTCATTCCCGATATGAGTTACCTGATAGAAAACAAAGATAAAGTACGCGGTGTTGTCATTACCCATGGTCACGAAGACCATATTGGCAGCCTTTCGTACTTGCTCAATGAAGTGAACGTCCCCGTATATGCCACTAAGCTCGTCTGTGGCCTGATTGAAGGGAAACTGAAAGAAAATCACATTACAAATTATTCGTTAAATGAAGTACATCATGGCGACGAAGTGCAGATCGGCTGTATTAAGGTCGGGTTCATTCATACGAACCATTCCATTCCCGATGCCAGCGCCTTGTATTTCCGCACACCTGTAGGAACGATTGTCCATACAGGCGACTTCAAGATGGATTTGACACCAGTAGACGGCATGCCCATGGATCTGCATAAGTTTGCCGATCTCGGACGGCGCGGCGTACTGTTGCTCATGTCCGATAGTACTAACGCCGAACGGCCGGGCTACACGGAATCGGAAACGACCGTCAGCTCTGCCTTCCGCAAGGCCTTTGCTGACGCCAAGGGCCGCATTATTCTGGCAACCTTTGCGTCTAATATCTCCCGTATTCAGCAGGCCATCAATACGGCCGTCCTGTTTAAGCGCAAAGTCACTGTCTTGGGCCGCAGTATGGTCAACAATGTCCAGATTGCCATTGAACTGGGCTATTTGGAAGTGCCTGAAGGCGTCCTCATTGAACCGGATGAATTGAACCGCTATCCGGCCGATCAGGTACTGATCCTGACGACGGGCAGCCAGGGTGAACCGATGGCCGGCCTGTCCCGCATGGCTTCGAACAATCACCGCAGCGTGAGCATTATGCCGGGCGATACGGTCATCATTTCCGCAACGCCGATTCCGGGTAATGAAACAGGCGTAGGCCGGACTATCGATAATCTCATGAAGCTCGGCGCTAACGTCATTGCCGGCAGGGATAAAAAAATGCATGTATCCGGTCATGCCAGCCAGGAAGAGCTGAAAATAATGCTCAGCCTGATTAAACCGAAGTATTTCATTCCTGTCCACGGGGAATACCGGATGCTGCGCCGTCACGGCGAACTGGCCGTACAGATGGGTGTAGAAAAGGATCATATACTCATTGGCGACAATGGACAGATTTTCGAATTTTCCAATCGTGCCGGTCATAAGACAGGTCACGTCAATGCCGGCCGGGTCTTTGTCGACGGTCTCGGCGTCGGTGACGTCGGTAATATCGTCATCCGTGACCGCCAGCAGCTGGCCATGGAAGGCATGGTCATCGTCGTCATGACCTTGGCCAAGGGCACGAGCCACATCCTGGCCGGCCCGGATATCGTCTCCCGCGGCTTTGTCTACGTCCGCGATTCGGAAGAACTGATGCGGGAAGCCCACGAAAAGGTGGCTGCCGTTCTGGAACGCTGTGAAGCAGGCAATATCCGTGAATGGGCCGTAATCAAATCGCAGGTACGGGATACGCTTAGCCGTTACTTGTACGAAAAGACGCGGCGCCGTCCTATGATTTTACCGATTATTATGGAAGTGTAAGTACACAAAAAAATTGACAGCGGAGGTAGACACCTCCGCTGTCATGTTTCGTTTTTGCTGTTTCTATTACGGAAAGGAGTGAAGTTGCATGGATCAGAAGCATGCTACTTCTTTGACAGCAGCAGGCTTCTTTGTTGCATTGATGCTGGTGCTGGCGTTTTTTAGCTGGTCTGTGCCGATCTTTTCCTCTATCGGGGCTATGGCACTGGCCTTTGTATTGCCTGTCTTTGCCGTTCGCTACGGCTGGCAGCAGGCACTGGCAGCCGGTGTCTTACCTGTCCTTTTTTTGGCCACCCTGTTTGATCCGTACCTGGCCGTCATGCATTGGGGGCTGGCAGCCCTGCTGGGCTTTGCTGTCGGCGTAGGAATGCAGCGGAAATATGATCCGGTCTATATCCTGCTGGCCGTGGCGGGCACCTTGATCGCCTTGACCGTCCTCACGTGCGTGGCAGCTTATCTTTTCTGGCAGATCAATATCTTTACGGTACTGCAGCAGTGGTTTGGAGAAATCGTAGATATGGCCTTTGCCAGTTATCAGCAAAGTAACCCCGGGTCTGTGCAGCTTATGAGCCTCCACCAGCAGATGGAAATGCTGAAGGAAACCGTTCCGGCCCTGATACCGCTGGAATACTGCCTGGGTCTTGTGGTCATGGTCTATCTGAGCTTGCGCGTGGCCCAGTACCTGCTCACGCGCCAGGGCATTTCCGTACGGCCGTTCATGCCTGTACGCCTTTGGGAAATTCCCCGCTGTATGGTATACTTATATGTACTGGCATTGGTTATGAAATACTGGGGTGTATCGCGCAGTATTGACTGGCTCAGTATGATTGCTGTCAATGTCGATCATTTTTCAGCCTTTTTTATTACCCTGCAAGGGGTAGCTTTTATTTTATATCTCTTGCATCGCCGTACGCCCTTGCGTTCAGCGACGCAGGCGATGCTGATTGTCATCACTCTTGTTATCCCCATATTCCAAATGGTGGCCTTCATTCTTGGCCTGGTTGATATGCTCTTCAACTACCGGAAGAAACGGGAGGCTGCATAACTGCAGGAGGCGGGAATATGTTTAAAAAATTACTGTACAATCGCAATGAGGAGACTTTCCTATGCGTGATTTTCCTCTTATTGCTGATCATCGCCGTGTACAACTGGATCATCGCCCTCTTGGTGGGCATTGTCATTGGCGGCGTATATGTACTGACACATAAAACCAATAACGAACGAAATAAGGAAATCAGTCAGCTTTTTGATGCCATTTCCCAGAGCGTCGATCAGGCTTCGACCTATGCCGTACAAAACCTGCCCATTGGCATTGCCATCGTCGATATGGAATCGAGCCTTTGCTGGGCCAACAGCGTCTTCCGCGATTGGGTAGGCGATATTGACGAAGATCAACGCCTGGATTATATTATGCCGAATCTCAATATTGATAAGTTTTGGGGCAAATTCGGTTATTTTTTCGAGCACATCGGTCAGCGGTATTACCGTGTCGTATATAAGTATTTGCAAACAGAAGCATCGGATGACGAAAACTACTTGATCCTGTACTTTGAAGATATTACGGAAACCGAACGGCAGAAATTAAACTGCCTGGCAGCTATGCCCGTCTTTTGTGATATTGCCATCGATAATATGGAAGAAGTCGGCAAGGGCATGACCGCCGTCCAGCAGGCTACCCTCTGGACGAACGTCAACAACTGCCTCATCGACGAGCTGACGGCCCACAAGGCCTTCGTTCGCTCGTATGACAACGATAATTACATTGCCTGCCTGAGCCGGGAAGCCTTGAATGAACTGAAGGAAGATAATTTTTCCTTCCTCGAACGGATTCGTTCCATTCATACGGTAAACCGTATTCCCGTCACGGTAAGCATGGGGATCGCCGCCTTTCCAGAGGACGTAGTCCTGCAAGGGACGGCTAATTTCAATGAATTGGCTGATAAAGCCCGGGCCGGCTTAGACTTGGCCTTAGGCCGCGGCGGTGACCAGGTCGTGGTCTACGAAGAAGACGGCTCAGCTCATTTCTACGGCGGCAAAACCCGGTCTGTAGAAAAGAATACCCGTGTTCGTGCCCGCGTCGTTGCCCAGGCTATCCGCGAATTGATTGAAACGAGTGATTTTGTCCTCGTCATGGGGCACGAACGGGAAGACTATGACAGCATCGGTTCAGCTATTGGTGTTGCCCACATGGCGCGGCTTCTGGGCAAGCCCGTACACGTCGTCATCAGTCATCAGACAGAAGCCATTGAACGCATCGAAGCGGCTATCCGCGACGTACCGGAATTTAAGGATCTCCTGATTACGGCAGAAATGGCAGAAGCGGCTTGCAACGAGCAGACCCTGCTGTTTATCGTCGATACACACCGGCCGGATATGACGGTGGCGCCGAAACTGCTGGAAAAGACAGAACGCCGCGTCGTCATCGATCATCATCGCCGCAGCAGTGATTTTATTCAAAAGCCGCTCCTTACGTATATGGAACCGTCCAGCTCCTCGACGAGTGAATTGGTGACGGAGCTCCTGCAGTATTTTGATGATGATATTGAATTACAAAAGATTGAAGCGACAGCCTTATATTCAGGTATTATTGTCGATACAAAGAATTTCTCTGTCCAGACTGGCGTGCGGACCTTTGACGCGGCTTCGTACCTGCGCCGCAGTGGCGCAGACCCGGACATCGTACGGTCCCTCTTTAGTTCTGACTTTGATTCTGTTAAACTAAAGGCACGTCTCCTTTCGGAAGCACGCATAAAAAACGGTATTGCCATGGCGAGCTGCCCGAAGGATGTGCCCAATGCCTCTATTATTGCTGCCCAGGTGGCAGATATGCTGGTCAACATTACAGACGTAGAAGCCAGCTTTACCTTTTTTGAATTACCCGATGCCGTCATCGGCGTCAGTGCCCGTTCTAAAGGCGATATAAACGTACAGCTGATCATGGAAGCCATCGGTGGCGGCGGTCATCGTACCGTTGCCGGCGTCCAGCTCAAAGGCCGTACGCTTGCCGAAGCACAGCGGGACGTCATGGATGCTATTCATGAAGTATTAGATAAAGGGAGAGATAAAGGATGAAAGTAATTTTATTACAGGATGTCAAAAAATTAGGCAAAAAAGGCGATATTGTAGAAGTTTCCGAAGGCTACGGCCGTAATTTCCTCCTGCCCCGTAAACTGGCAGCACCGGGAACGTCGGAAAATATTAATGATGCCAAACAGAAAAAGGCAGCTGCTGCCCATAAGGCCCAGGTAGCTTCTGACGAAGCCGTAATCCTGGCGAGCCAGCTTAAAAAGGTGGAACTTACTATCCCCGTTAAAGTAGGCGAAGGCGGTAAAATCTTTGGTACGGTTACCGGTAAAGATGTGAGCGAAGCAGCGCAGAGACAGTACCAGCTGGATCTGGATAAGAAGAAAGTAGAAATCAAGAACCCTATTAAAGCGCTGGGCACGTACGAAGTCATTATCCACGTACACCCGACGATTACGAGTAAAATTACCATTCACGTTGTGGAAGGCTAAGTTACATTTTTTGAGGATACGCGTATGAAAGAATTATTAGATAAACTGCTGCAGCGTCATAAGTACTTGGAACCGACGGCAGAAGAAGAACTGCGCCGTCAGGTCAATGTCTTATACGGTGCGTTTACGGGACTAATTGGCCCGGAAAAAATGGTTCTCCGGGCGAGCAAGTTTTCCGCCCTGGCTTATGTTCATTCTGAAGATCCACGCCATCGTTTGGTGGGCTTGCAGCGACTGATCTATGAAGATGCTTCTTACGATAAAATCCCAACGGACGATGAAGTAGTTGATGTCCTGAATGAACTGGAAGCCGTACTGGCTGAAATGCTGGCCCGTCAGGCTGTAGAAGAACGGCTGGAAAAGAAAATTACCCAGCGTATGGAAGAAAAGCAACAGGAGTACGTTCAGGAAATCAAAATGCAGCTCATTAAGGAAGAACTGCATGATGTAGAAACACCACAAACGAAAGAAAAACTGGAAGAACTGGAAAAACTCGATACGGTCCATTTGACCGAATCGGTTATGCAGCGCGTACGGCCGCAAACGCTGCGCGCTATTGTCGGCCAGGACCGGGCTGTGGAAGCGATGGAAAGCAAACTCGCTTCCGTCTATCCCCAGCATTTACTCCTCTACGGCCCACCGGGTGTAGGCAAGACGACGGCAGCCCGTATTGTGCTCAATGAAGCAAAAAAGCTGCCCTTTACGCCGTTTGGTCCCGATGCGCCCTTTGTAGAAACCGACGGGACTACGCTGCGCTGGGATTCGCGGGACATGACGAACCCTCTCATCGGCTCCGTGCACGACCCGATTTATCAGGGCGCCCGGCACGACCTGGCGGATACGGGAATTCCCGAACCCAAGCCGGGCCTGGTGACGGAAGCGCATGGGGGCATTCTCTTTATCGATGAAATCGGTGAAATGGACCCGATGCTCCTCAACAAGCTCTTGAAGGTATTGGAAGACAAGCGCGTAAAGTTTGAATCTGCCTATTACGACGAATCGGACCCCAATATTCCGGCGTATATCCGCAAGCTCTTTGCCGAAGGGGCGCCGGCTGACTTTGTCCTCATCGGGGCGACTACACGGGATCCGTCGGAAATTAATCCGGCTATCCGTTCGCGCTGTGCAGAAATTTATTTTGAACCTCTCGTACCGGCAGATATCCAGGAAATCGTCCGCAATGCGGCGAAAGAGCTGGGGGCTGTCATGGAAGACGGCGTTGCCGAGCTGATCAGTACCTTTACCATTGAAGGCCGAAAGGCCATCAACATCTTGGCCGATACGTATGGCCTGGCCGTTTTCCGCGCCGGCAGCAAGGATAATCTGGTTCTGACGAAGGATCTGGTAAACCGCGTCGCCCAAATCAGCCGTCTCGTGCCGTACGTAACGGAAAAGGCTTCTTCTGAACCGGCTGTAGGCAAAGTATTCGGCCTGGGCGTTGCCGGCTTTTTGGGCTCGGCCTTAGAAATAGAAGCCGTTGCATTTCCGGCCCGTACACAGGGAAAGGGCTATTTTCGTTTTAACGATACGGCCGGCTCCATGGCCAAGGACTCCATGTTTAATGCGGCCGCTGTGGTGCGCCGTGTAACCGGGCAGGAGCTTTCTGATTATGATATTAATATCAATTTCGTCGGTGGCGGCAATATAGACGGCCCTTCAGCGGGCTGCGCCATTACGACGGCATTGATTTCTGCCGTCACCGGCCAGGCCGTGCGGCAGGATATTGCCCTGACGGGAGAAATTTCCGTACAGGGCCTGGTAAAGCCTGTAGGCGGTGTTTTTGAAAAAGCCTATGGTGCCCGGCAGGCCGGTATGAAAGGGATTATTATACCGGAAGAAAACCGGCGGGATATTCCGGACAATCATTTGAATCTGACCATTCACTGTGCCCGGACCATTGAAGATGTCCTCGCCGTCATGTTAGTGAAGTAGGAGCGAAGTTATGGAACAACGTATTCCACCGCAAAACGTAGAAGCGGAACAGGCCGTTTTAGGCGCTATGATGCTGGAACATAATGCCGTCATTTCGGCTATGGAAATATTAGAAGCCCATGATTTTTACCGGGATGTGCACCGCATCATTTTTGAGGCTATGGAGCATTTGCACCGGGAAAACAAGGAAATTGATCTGATCACCCTTCCGGAAGAGTTGCGGCGTATGAAGAAACTCGATGCAGCCGGTGGCCTGGAATACGTCCTCAGCCTGCCCAATTTGGTGGCAACAGCAGCGAATGTAGAATACCATGCCAATATTGTCAAAGAAAAGGCCATGGTACGGGAACTCATCACGGCCTGCTCCGATTTGAGCGCTGAAGCGTATAACGGCAGCAAGGATGCAGAAGACCTCATTGATGAAGCCGAACGGAAGATATTCCATTTGGCAGAAAATAAGAAAAACAGCGATTTTGCTCTTGTAGCGTCCATCGTCGAAAAGACCATGGATAAGATAACCCTCCTTTCCCAGACGAAGATAGGCTTTACAGGTTTAAGATCGGGATTTACGGATCTGGACAAGCTTACGTCGGGCTTTCAACCGTCTGACTTGATTTTGGTCGCCGCCCGGCCTAGTATGGGCAAGACAGCGTTTACCTTGAATATTGCGAATAACGTAGGCGTTAAACAGCATAAGACAGTAGCCTTCTTCTCTCTCGAAATGAGCAAGGAACAGCTGGTTCAGCGTATGCTTTGCCAGCTATCCAAACTGGATTCCCAGAAGCTTCGTACAGGCCAGCTGCAGCAAGGACCGGAATGGAATGTCTTGACGGATGCCTGCAGCCTCCTTTACGAAGCGCCTATTTACATCGACGATACACCGGGCATTTCCGTTCAGGAAATGCGCTCTAAGGCCCGGCGCCTGAAATCGGAGCACGGCCTGGATTTGATCATCGTCGACTATCTGCAGCTCATGCAGGGGCGTAATCCGGAAAGCCGGCAACAGGAAATTTCAGAGATTTCCCGTTCCCTCAAGGCCTTAGCCCGGGAACTGAACGTGCCTCTCATCGCCTTGTCCCAGCTGAGCCGTAGTGTAGAAAGCCGTCAGGATAAGCGGCCTATGCTCAGTGACTTGCGTGAATCAGGGGCTCTCGAACAGGATGCGGATATCGTATCCTTCCTCTACCGGGAAGCCTATTACAACAAAGAAACAGAAAATCCGAATATTACAGAAGTCATTATTGCCAAGCACCGTAATGGTCCGACCGATACGGTCAAGCTCTTCTTCAAGAGTGAATGTACCCTCTTTGAAGATCTGACTCCTGTAGAAGGTCCATAAACGAATCCCCCTCCGGCCACTGCAGGAGGGGGATTGTTATTTGCCCTGTGTAATATCCAGGTTGCGTAAGAGAATTTTTTTGCCGCGCCAGGCAAAGGGATAGGTCCCATAGGCGCTGCGGAATTGCTTGTTTGTCAGGCCCTCTAGGTCTGCTTCTGTCAAAAAGGGCAGACGGTTTTGGTGAAACTCCGCGATAGGCGTCTCCGGAACCGCTGCATTATGGGGGCACACGCGCTGGCATTCGTCGCAGCCGAAAATCAAGGGCGTCTGGCGGATAATGGCACATTCCTCTGGCGAGAGATCGCCTTTTTTTTGTGTCACATAGGATTTGCAGCGCTCGTATACGTAGCCGTCTTTAGAAAGACAGGCGCCGGGACAATGGCGGTAGCAGGCACCGCAATGGAGACATTCGCCCTGATTGGGTGCATCCGGGTCTAAGGGCAGGGTGGTCAGGACGGCGCCGATAAAGCAGTACGAGCCGTAGACCGGATGAATGAGGCACTGGTTGTCACCGACAAAGCCCAGGCCGGCCTGGACGGCTAACAGCCGTTCTGTCAGGGGCGATGTGTCGGCAATCGCACGCTGTGTACCGCCCAGGCCGGCTAGGCGGGCAGCAATCTTTTCTAAGTACGCCGGTACGATGAGGTGGTAATCGGGCAGCTGGCAGTAGAGAGATAAATTGGCCGGCTTTACTTCAGGCAGAGAATAGGGGAAGAGAACGACGACGGCAGCCTGGCAGCCAGGCAAAAGGCCTGTCAGATCGTATCGTTCCGGACCGTAGCCACTGGCCAGGGGGCAAACGGGCGCCGCTATGGCCGGTTCCGGCAAATGGGCCGGAGCAATACCCGTACAGGTAAGCCCCAGCTGGGCGGCATATTCTTTAATAAAGGTACTATTCATACGTATCTCCCCGGATTTCTTCCTGTTGCTGCAAGGCTGCGGCAGCGTCCTGACGGCGAATGTAATCATAGGCTGTGATATAACAAATATCCAGATGTTTTTCCATAGCCTGACCGGCGGCCTGGGCGTCGTGCCGTTCTAAGGCGGCGAGTATGTGGGCATGCTCTTCTGCCGCTTCTGCACAGCGGCTGCGCCGGCTGTACAGGGAGTTAATGCCGGTACGCTTGATTTTGTCACGCATTTCTTCAATGAGCGTGCGCAGCATGAGATTGCCACTCGATTCGATAATCGTGTTGTGAAATTCTGTATCGTAGCGGATAAATTCCTGATAATCCGGCGCTGCGTGACTGCGCTTGTACTTGTGCAGCTGTTGCTGGACTGTCTGGCGGAGCACGTCCAACTGGTCGGCTGTAATATGCTCACACGCCAGCTGGACGGCCAGCTTTTCCAAGGCTGTGCGGATTTGGAAGATGTTTTTCAGGTCCTTCATTCCCAGGTCTTTGATCAGGATGCCGCGATGGGGCAGGTACTGGACCCAGCCTTCTTTTTGCAGCTCCAGAATGGCCCGCCGGACCGGTGTCCGGCTGATCTGCAGCTCTGCAGCCAGCTTCCGTTCGCTCAGTACCTGGCCGCTGGCATATACCTGATCGAGGAGCCGCTTTTTAATCGTTTTGTACACTTGTATCTGCAAGGACTGATGTTTATACTCCATGGACATAAGGCCTCCTTCCGCGCTGCGTGTTTCTCTCTGTATTATACCATATGCCGTACCGGCCAGGGCAGGCTCCGTCAGGAGCACGCGAATATGGTATAATAGAACTGCACAGGTATGCGAAAAACGGATAAGGAGGCGTAAAGCATGAAAAAAGAAGAAATACCCCAGCGGTTTGGCTGTGGCAGCGTAGAAAAAGCGTATGAAAATTCAAAATGGTTTTCTGTCTTTATGCAACTCGTATTTACCGTTGTGGGCGCCTGGTTTTTCTGGCTCATGCTGGCAGAACCTACATTGATGGCCCGGTTGGATAATATTGCTGTCCTTATCTTTTGCCTTTGGCGCATTGACCGGCAGCGTGATATCATTTGCTATGTCACGGAAAAGGGGCTGATCGTCCGGCGGCAGTTCATGTCGTTACAGGAATTTACAGATGAACAAATACACAGTGACCGCAATCTGGTTTTTGTGCGATATGGCGATATCTTTGAAATTGCTGATAATTGGAAAGAAATACAGCTTGGCGCTGCTGAAGATGGAGGCCTGGCTATCTTGCCCGTGCACTTACAATTCTTATCCCGTCAGAGCAAGCAGGAAATCATGGACCGCATTAAGGAAGAACAGGCTAAGGCTGATGACGGGGAGTAAACGTACAAAGGCAGATGTACTAAGATGAATAAGACGGCTTTTTCCTATGAGAATTCTGTATACCTTTAACACTTTATTATTTTAACGAAATAAAGTAAAATATAGGCATTGATTGATATATCCATAGCGTCGCAGACGCAGATAGAGGGGCGATCAAATGACAAATTGGAAGAAATATGTAACGGCCGGTCTCGTAACCGTAGCAGCAGCAGGTCTGTTGGCCGGTTGCGGCAGCACAGATAAAAAGGCAGATACATCTGCTACAGGGGATAGCCATAAGATTGTCATTGGCTTGGATGATAATTTTCCGCCTTTTGGCTTTCATGACGAAAACGGGGATCTCGTAGGCTTTGATATCGATATGGCTAAAGAAGCGGCAAAACGGCTCAATATGGACGTTGAATTTAAGCCCATCGACTGGGACAGCAAGGAAACAGAGCTGAACAGCAAGAAGATCGATGCCATTTGGAACGGCCTTTCCATTACACCGGAACGGGAAAAGAAAATACTCTTCTCCCGGCCTTATGAAAACGGGCCGCAGATCCTCTTGGTCCGGGCCGATTCTCCTATTCAGGGCAAAGCCGATCTGGCTGGTAAAATCGTAGGTACCCAGCAGGGCAGCACAGGCCTGGAAGCTATCAATCAGGAACCGGAACTGCGCGATTCCTTCAAAGAACTCAAGCAGTATTCCGATAACGTAACGAGCTTTATGGACCTTGAAGTAGGCCGTATTGACGCTGTCGTCGTAGCGAAGACGACAGCTGCCTATTTCATGAATAAGAACAAAGCGAATTTCCGGATTATCGATGTGGGCTATCCGGATATTCCCAGCGGCGTAGGTATGCGTAAGGAAGATACGGCGCTGAAAGCGAAATTAGATAAGGTGTTGGAAGATATGCATAATGACGGAACCAGTAAGAAAATCTCTGAAAAATGGTTCGGTATGGATATTTCCATGTAACGTACAGGAGGAATACGCGCATGAATTGGAAAAAAGCAATACTCGCAGGTACTTTGGCAGTAACGACAGTGGCCTTGATCAGCGGCTGCGGCAGTGACGACAAATCAGCAGCACAAAAGATGCCCGATAAAATCGTCATCGGCCTGGACGATAATTTCCCGCCTATGGGGTTCCGGAATGAAGCAGGCGAGCTGGTAGGGTTTGATATTGACCTGGCCAAGGAAGCATCGAAGCGCCTGGGTGTACCTGTAGAATTCAAACCGATCGATTGGGACAGCAAGGAAGCAGCCCTGCAAAGCAAGCAGGTAGATATGCTCTGGAACGGCCTCACCATTACGGAAGACCGGGCCAAGAAAATTGCCTATTCCAAACCGTATATGAATAATGCACAGCTTCTCGTCGTGCGCGCTGATTCCCCCATCACGGACCGGGCAGGTTTGGCCGGGAAGGTCGTAGGCACGCAGGATGGCAGCAGCTCTATCGATGCCCTCGATAAAAATACAGAATTTAAAAATTCCCTTCAAGAAGTGAAGAAATACGGTGACTTCGTAGCAGCCTTCATGGATTTGGAATTGGGCCGTATTGATGGTGTCCTCGTCGATAGCGTTGTCGGCCGTTACTATATGGCCAAAAAACCGGGCCAGTTCAAGGTCATCGATGACAAGATGGGTGATGAACAGTTCGGCGTCGGTCTGCGCAAGGAAGATACGTTGCTTTTGGATAAACTGAATGGCGTACTGAAGGATATGAGTGATGATGGTACGCTGACCAAATTATCCCAGAAGTGGTTTAATGAAGACATTACAGTCAAAGTGAACTAATACAATGAGGGACTGCGGTCCCTCATTTTTTAGGGAAGAAAAGGAAGTGCACTATGGATTATCTGTTGAATATTATACCTGCCGTAGCCGTTGGCCTGCAGGTTACGTTAAAGATTTTTGTCATTACCATCGTCCTGAGCCTGCCCTTGGGGATTCTCATGTCGATTGCCCGTATTTCCAGTATAAAACCGTTGAGCCGTTTTATGTATATGTATATCTACATCATGCGTGGTACGCCGCTCATGCTGCAGATCCTCTTTATCTATTACGGCCTGCCGTTCATTATTGAAGGCCTGCGCCTGTCTGATTTCCCGGCTGCCATCATCGCCTTTGTCCTCAACTATGCGGCCTACTTTGCCGAAATTTTCCGCGGTGGCATTCAGTCTATCGATAAGGGGCAGTATGAAGGGGCCAAGGTTTTGGGTAT
This sequence comes from Caecibacter sp. AF58-12pH5A, assembly GCF_027681725.1. Taxonomy (NCBI): domain Bacteria; kingdom Bacillati; phylum Bacillota; class Negativicutes; order Veillonellales; family Veillonellaceae; genus Caecibacter; species Caecibacter sp. AF58-12pH5A. The sequence goes on from NZ_JAQDBC010000012.1 coordinate 58,840, forward strand.
GAATTATATCCAGACAATGCGCCGCATCGTCCTGCCGCAGGTCATCAAGCGCGTCTTGCCGCCGGTAGCCAACGAAACGATCAACCTCTTGAAGGATACGTCCTTGGTATACATCCTGGCCATGAACGACATTCTGCGCCTGACGCGGTCCATCGTACAGCGCGACTTCGATACGACAGCCTTTATCGTCGCTGCGGCGTTCTACCTCTTCTTCACGTTTATCCTGACCCGTTTCTTTGGCTATCTGGAAAAACGCTACGCTGTATACGATGAATAAGGAGGCATAGTCATGAGCTTTGTTGAAATGAACCATATACGTAAACAATTTGGCAGCTTAGAAGTCCTGAAGGACGTGACGCTGCACATGGATGCCGGCGAAGTGGTTTCCATCATCGGCCCGTCGGGCAGTGGTAAAAGTACCTTCCTGCGCTGCCTCTGTCAGCTGGAAACGATCAATAAAGGCAAAATCATCGTCGATGGACAGACCATGGTCAGTACCCCGGCGGGCAGCGCAAAGGCCGTCTATGCGCCGTCCTCTCAGGTACGGGCCATTTGCCGCCGCATGGGCATGGTGTTCCAGCACTTTAATCTCTTTCCGCACATGACGGTGCTGGAAAATATTTTGGAAGCGCCGCGTGTGGTAAAGGGTATGAAGACTGACGAAATTATGCCTATAGCCGAATCCCTCTTAAAACGCGTAGGCCTTTGGTCAAAGAAGGATGCCTATCCATCCCAGCTTTCGGGTGGGCAGAAACAGCGTGTAGCCATTGCCCGGGCCCTGGCCATGAATCCGGATATCATGCTCTTTGACGAACCGACATCGGCCCTGGATCCGGAACTGACCGGTGAAGTATTGCGGACTATTAAACAGCTGGCCGATGAAAATATGACCATGATCATCGTTACCCACGAAATGGCCTTTGCCAAAGAGGTCTCTGACCGGGTTCTCTTTATGGCTGAAGGCATCGTGCAGGAAGACGGCACGCCTGATCAGATTTTTGAACATCCCGAAAACGAACGGACCAAGAGCTTCCTCCAGTCGATGCTTCGTTTCTAAGCAAAAAAGCGATTCCGTACAGGATTTTCCTGTACGGATTTTTTTGATGTATACAGATCTTTTACAAGTAAGCATATCCCTATCTTATTCTATTTATGTTATAATAGAAAAATAAGCAATAACCTCGAAAGGCAGTGAATAGTATGGCAGAGATTACGTTAAAATCCGGGCTGATTTTAGATTTCAGCAATTTATATGGTCCGGATCAATTAATAACGGAACAAGAAGTAGCAGAATTTGCGCCTGTATATGAAAAAGCACACGCTTCTATGCAGACCATGCGTAAGACCGGGACTGTTGCTGGCCATTTGTCTAAGGACGGCGAACCGGAAATGGTGCTCTTTCCACAGCTTCCGTATATTGTGGAAGGCAATATTAATAATCCGGAACGGATTATGGCCTTGGAAGAATTAGGCAGACAGGTTCGCAATCATGTCGATGCTGTCGTTTTCTTTGGCATTGGCGGCTCCTATTTGGGTGGTAAAGTCCTTTTTGATGTGCAGTGCGGCGAATTTTGGAATTTGAAGAGCCAGGCAGAACGGAACGGATACCCGCAGGTATTTTTTGCCGGCAATAACGTAGATTCCCATAAGCTGACGGGCCTGATCCAGACCCTGCGTGCTGCCGGCAGTGTGAAGCCCGGCTATACCGTCATGGCGGTCATCATCTCTAAGTCCGGTTCTACCATTGAACCGATGTCTAACCACATGGTCTTAAAACAGGCTCTCAGTGACGCCGGCATCAGCGTAGACACGGTAGCCGTTACGGATCCGCACGAAGGCGACAAGGAAACACTCCTGCACGGCATGGCCCGCAAAGCCGGCTGGCCCATTTTCTACGTACCCGATGGCGTCGGCGGCCGCTTCAGCGTCTTTTCTGAAGTAGGTCTCATTGTGGGCGCCCTCGTGGGCTTTGATATCCGGGCCTTCCTCGACGGAGCAAAAGAAGCCGACCAGGCCTGCAAGAGCGATAATATCCGCGAAAACCCGGCGCTCCTCAACAGTGTGCTGAAATATTTAGCCGGTGCCCGTCATGGCCGGGACCTGGAAGTCCTCATGCCTTATGCGGACAACCTGAAATCCCTGTCGGAATGGTATATCCAGCTTCTGGCAGAATCCCTGGGCAAACGGCTCGACAAACAAGGTCATATCGTCAATTATGGCCGTACGCCTATCGTGGCCGTCGGTACGACGGACATGCACGCCCAGACACAGGAACATCAGGAAGGGCCTAAGGACAAGATTGTCCAGTTCGTTTCTATCCGGAAATGGGCCGATGACCTCATCGTGCCCCATATGTACGATGATTATGAAAAACTGGCTTCCTTCAGCGGCCTGCCATTGAGCAGTATTTTGGAAGCAGCCCGTAGTGCCAATGCCGAAGCACTTCTCGGCGATGGCCGTCCCAGTGCAAATTACATCTTGCCCGAATTAAATGCGTTTTATCTGGGCGAGCTCATGTTTATGCTGTGCTGGTCTATTGCCTATGAAGGCGAATTCGCAAATGTCGATGCCTTTAATCAGCCTGGCGTTGAAGTATATAAGCGCTTCCTCAGTGGCCGGCTGAAGAAATTACAAGAAAGGTAGGATCTGATTTGAAGATACTGGTTACAGGCGGTGCCGGGTATATTGGCAGTCATACCGTACGGGCACTGCGAGAAAAAGGACACACGGTGATCGTTCTCGATAACCTTTCCCGCGGTCACAGGGGAGCTGTTCCCGGTGATGTCCGCCTGATTACAGAAGACATTCATCATGTGGACGCTGTACGCCAGCTCCTCATAGAAGAACACATCGAAGCAGTCATGCATTTTGCTGCCCACAGCCAGGTCGGCGAATCGATGGAAAATCCGACCATCTATTACGATAACAATGTGGTCGGTACGTATTACCTGTTAGAAGCAATCCGTCAGGCCCATGTGCCGTACGTCGTCTTTTCTTCGACGGCCGCTGTCTATGGGGAACCGGAACAAACGCCGATTACAGAGGACATGCCCTATGCACCGACTAACGTCTACGGACAGACGAAGCTCATGATCGAGCACATGCTGGCCCAGTTTAGCCGGGCGTATGGCCTGCGCTATGTAGCCCTGCGCTACTTCAATGCTGCCGGAGCGGCTGCCGATGGGACCATCGGTGAAGATCATACGCCGGAAACCCATTTGATTCCGCTTATTTTACAAACGGCTCTGGGGCAGCGTAAGAGCATTAAAATTTTTGGCACGGACTATCCTACGCCGGATGGCACGTGTATCCGCGACTATATCCACGTTACGGATTTGGCAGTAGCCCACGTGCGGGTACTCGAGTACCTGGCTGGCGGCGGCGAGTCCCAATACTTCAACCTCGGTACGCAGCAGGGCATGAGCGTACGGCAAATGATCGACGCGGCAAAGAAGGTAACGGGCCGCGACTTTGCTGTCGAAGAAGCGCCGCGGCGTGCCGGTGATCCGGCCATACTGATTGCCAGTTCGGCCAAAATCCAGGCCGTTACGGGCTGGAAACCAAAGCACAGTAGTGTAGAGACGATTATGGCTGATGCCTGGCGCTGGCATCATACCCATGAGCACGGCTATGGGGATACGAAATAAAAGCGCTGCTTGTTTGGAATGGATACGGAACTATACAGTTCATCACACGAAAACGTGGCTCCCGTACGGGGCAATCCTGCTCTTTTTGGCAGGCGTCTGGTTTTTGTGGGATGGACCTACAGACCGGCAGGAAACCATACGGGAGAAAGAGATCGCAACGCGTTCTCTTTCTCCCGCTTTTTCGTCTTCTGACCAAACGAGCAGCGCTATAGAAAAGACCACCGCCGGCCGGCCGGCCGGTATACAGCCTGGCCGGGACGCTCCGCAGAAAACCCCTGGGGGACCTGTTTTCTGGCGCCACAGAAACAGGAACAAAGGCGGCCGCTCCGGAGCAGAAAGAAACCTCTCCTGGAGCAACGCCGCAGGGGCAAGGCAGGCGTACAGGCCCTGCCCGCCAGGATAAAGCAGAACCGCTGCCTGAGGTGTGCGGTTTCATTCGCCAGGGCAGCCTGAGCCTGGTCATTTTAAAATGCTCTGCGACGACCAAGGCCTGCGGCCCGGGCGATACGATTGGCGGTTATTACGTGACCTACGTGCGCCACGATGCCGTAGGTCTCACGCGGCAGGGGGCAACATATGAAATCTATCTATAGGAGTGGCAAGCGTATGTATAAGTATGTGGTAACAGGCATTTTGGCAGGCTTTTTGGCCCTGCCTGCAGGGCCGGCAGAGGCGCTGGATGTACGCGTTCATGACGTACCCGTGCGTACCGTATTGGCCGGCCTGGCACGCAGTGAAAATATGAATCTGATCATCGATGACACCGTAGAAGGGCTGCTGACCATGGAACTGGCCGGCGTGACGGCTGAAGAAGCCATTGAGGTCATTGCGTCCAGTCAGAATTTGCTCTACAGCCGGCAGGGGAATATGGCTGTCATTACGGCCGGCCGGGAAAATACACATGCCCACAGGAGTTATACGTGGCAGCTCCAGTATGCAGACCCAGAAACAGTGCGCAAGGCAGCGGCAGCGCTCGTAGCGGAGGATGCGATCCGCAGCCATGGCGATACGAATTCCCTGGTTTTTGGCGGCACCACGCAGGAAGCGGCAGCCCTTGACAAGCTCGTAAAAGAATTGGATGTGCCTATACGGCAGGTCGATGTGGAAGTAGAAATCCTTTCTTTAAACAAGGACGCTATGAAGGAGCTTGGTGTGGCCTGGAACTGGTCTGCCTTATCGGCCGGTCCCGGCCATACGGAGCATTTCGTCTATGAAGCGCAGCTGCATGCCTTAGAGAGCCAGGGTAAGGCCAAAATTCTGGCACGGCCTCACTTGCTGACCGGTAATGGCAAGGAAGCACAAATTCTGATTGGTGACCGCATTCCTGTCCTTACAGAACACATTTCTGATGGGGAAGTAGCGCTGACGACGGAATATGAGGATGCCGGTATCAAGCTGAGCTATACGCCCCGTATCCATGCTGATGGCAGCGTGACGGCGCGGCTTAAGGCTGAAGTCAGCACGCCCGTTCTGGTGCCGGACCTAAAAGCTTACAGGATTACGACGCGGCGGGCTGATACAGAAGTGCGCATGCGTCCCGGTCAGGACCTGCTCATTGGCGGCCTCATCAACAGGGAACAAATCGAGAACCTGCGCAAGGTACCGCTGTTAGGCGATCTGCCTCTTTTAGGAGGCCTGTTCCGGCACCGGTACAAGTCAGAAAAAGAGACGGAGGTCGTCATTCTTGTGCGGGCGAAGGTAGCGGCAGGAAGCACTCTTTCGCAAGGAGCAAAGACAGAGAAGCTGTCGTATTGACAGAAGAGAAACAATTTGCTACTATGGGCTTTAGCATAGAAAGGAGATAACCCTTTAGTATGGAAAAAGTATTGTTTGTGGCTTTGGGCGGCGGTATCGGCGCTGCCTGCCGTTATTTGCTGACCCAGTTCAGCAATGCCCATGGCGGGACGATCTTCCCTTACGGCACCGTACTGGCAAACGTCATCGGATCGTTTCTCATCGGCCTGCTTTTCGTGTTTTTCGAAGCCCATAGTAATCTGTCACCGGTTTGCAAATTATTGCTTGTAACCGGTGTGTTAGGCGGTTTTACAACCTTTTCGACGTATAATATGGAACTTTTAACCTTTGCACGCAGTGGGGAATTTACATCGGCCCTTCTCTATCTGACCTTAAATGTCGTCGGCGGCTTTATCGCCTGCTGGCTGGGCGTCACTGTTGGCAACTCTGCTATGTAAGGAGTTTTCTTGATGAACCAATACCAATGCATTCTCGTGCCGGTCGACGCGTCGCCGGCGTCTATCCGGGCCGTCCGGCAAGGGGCCATGCTGGCCCAGGTCTTTCAGAGTAAGCTGATTATCCTGCAGGTAGCACCTCTCGTCTCTGTCGTGGCCCGTTTGGAACGGCAAGATCCGGAACAGGTTTCTCCAGCCGGAGAAAAACGGGAAAGCCAGCTGGCCAGTTACTATTCGTGCTACATACCGTCCGGCGTGGAACCGGAGTATTTGTCCCTGGACGGTACGCCCGGGCCGGAAATCCTGCGTGTAGCAACGGACAGGGACTGTGATTTGATCGTCATGGGCAATCATGGCCTGAGCCGATTAAAAGAAATTCTCATCGGCTCGGTCTGCCTGCATGTCGTACAGCATTCCCACTGTCCGGTCCTGGTCGTTAAATAAATACAGTGCGTTTTTGCCTGTACCTTACAGGTTTGAATGACGTACAAAAGGGGATGTGACAAAATGAGAAATCATTTTGTCCACATCCTCTTTTTATTTGC